>CAMDDY010000016.1 GCA_945893125.1 Bordetella parapertussis | reverse complement strand
CTCCTTCCCTACAATCGCAGCCTGAACAAAGGATAACCCCATGAAATTCGGTATTTTTGGCGGTGCGCGTATCGGACGCGCCGACACCCTGCATGATAGCCACGGCTACAAAGATTTTATCGATTACGTCATCGCCGCCGAGAAAATCGGCTTTGAAGGCATGTTCCTGGTGGAGCACCACTTCACCGGGCAGGGACAGCTTTCCGCGTCGCTGAATCTGCTGTCCTACCTGGCTGCAAAAACCACGCGCATTCGTCTGGGCACGGGCGTGGTGGTGTTGCCGTGGCACAACCCGGTGCTGCTGGCCGAACAGGTTGCCACGCTTGATGTGTTGTCCGGCGGGCGCGTCGATCTGGGTATCGGTCGCGGTTACCGCAAGGAAGAATTCGCGCAGTTCTGCATCCCCATCACCGAAGCGCAGGAGCGCTTCGAGGAATGTCTTAACCTGATGCTGAAATCGTGGGCCAGCGACGAGCGCTTTTCCCACAGCAGCAAACGCTGGAATTTTGACAATATCGTGGTGGAACCCGCGCCGATCCAGCGCCCGCACCCGCCGATCTGGCTAGCCGGCGGCAGCCCTCAGGGCATCGCCTTTATCGCCGGCAAAAACCATAACCTGATGCTCGACCAGCTTGCCACCGTCGATCAGGTGCGCACGCGCGTCGGCGCGTATCTCGACGGCCTGGAAAAAATCGGCAAGCCGCGCGATGCCACACGCTGCGCGCTTGCGCGCTCGGTCACCATCGTCAAAACCGAAGCGGAACGCAAAGCAGCCCTCGATCGACGCCGCGAAACCTTCAAGCGCATCGGCGCCATCGCCGTTCACGGCACGCCGGGGGCAACGCAAACGCCCGTCGGTCAGGCCGACCCCGATCTCGCCACCGACGATAGCGCGCTGATGGGTTCGCCGCAGGAAATCGTGGACCGCATCGGCACACTGGCCAAAGCGGGCGTGGGATACATACTCATCAGCATGCCGTCCATCACGCCCGAGGCGATGCAGCAGTTCGCCGAAGAAATTTTGCCGCACGTGAAGGATGTCGGTCTGACATTCGGCTCGACTCCGGTCGCCCCCGGACAACCGGTTGCGGCGTAGTCGCCGACGCTCTGCGCTAATTCCGTGCTACAAGACGCGCGCATGACACCCCCACCGGCCGCCAAGGCCCGCGCCGCGCCGCATGCCGATGCGCGCACGGCACTGCGTTCGGCGCTGGGCCGCTTTGCCACCGGCGTGACCGTGATCGCTGCGCAAACAGAAGACCAGCATGTGCATTGCATGACGGTCAATTCGTTCGCCTCGCTGTCGCTCGATCCGCCGCTGATCTTGTGGACGCTGCGCTCGCGTTCGGCGCGTTATCACACGTTTTCGAAAACGCATGCATTCTCGGTGAGCGTGCTGGCCGAAACGCAAATCGACATCGCGCGCAAACACGCCATGCCGCCGCCCGATGGTTTTGCGCATCGCGACTGGAAAGCGTTTCTCGGCGGATGCCCGATTGTCGAAGGCGCCTCGGCACACTTTATCTGCAAGGGCCACACCGAGGTCAACAAAGGCGACCACGTGATACTGATCGGCGAAGTCACCGAATTCGTCGAGCATCATCATCCGCCGCTGGTGTTCATGGGCGGCAAGTATTATTCGGGGTCCAGTCTGAAACTGCTGTAGCGGCGATGGCAACCACGATGGCAACCATGGCTAGCCAGTGACCGCGCCGCCATCGTAAAATCCCGTTCCGACGTTTCTTCGACATTTATTACCCCGCTTCAACCACCTCTCAGGGAGAACACAAATGGAATCGAATTCCGCCACCCGCGACGGCTTTGTCAAAACCAAGAGCTACGGACGCATTCATTACCGCGAAGCCGGCAAGGGTCCAGCGTTGATGCTGATGCACACCAACGGCGCGTCGGCACACCAATACGAAGCGGTGGCGCCGCTACTGGCCAAACACTTCCGCGTGATTTCGTGGGACATGCCGGGGCATGGCGATTCCGACCGCATCCAGCGTCACTACAGCATCGAAGACCACGCCAAGGCGTTGGCCGCGCTGATGACCGCGCTCAAAATCAAGGCCGCGCACATCAGCGGCGCATCGGTGGGCGGCAGTGTTACGCTGGCGTTTGCGAGCCTGTTCCCGACGCGCACGTTAAGCGCGGTGCCGGTGGAAACGCCGTGCCGCAACCCGGACGAATGGGGCGCGAACTGGAGCCACGTCGAAGGCAATTTCGGCCTGCCAATGCAAACCGTTGCGCAAATCAAGGAACGCGTCGCCGTGGTGGATGCCGCGTTGGAACAGCGCTGGAATATCGACCGCTGCAAAGCCGGCGCGTGGGCGATGGTTGACGTGATGTGGGGCATTCGCGAGTTTGGCGCGGTAGCCGCCGCGAAAAAAATCAAAAAGCCGATGATGATCGTCTACGGCAAAAAAGGCCCGACCATCGCCCTCAAAGACCGACTCACCGGCGCCGCGCCGAAAGCCAAACTCACGGTGCTGGAGAACTCCGGCCACTTCCCGATGCTGGATGAGCCGTCGGCGTTTTCGGCTTTGCTGATTAAATTTTGCTCCGCAAAATAACCCTTTAAAAACAAACAAATACGTAATTAAACGGCGCTGGCAATGGCCAGCGCCGTTTTTTTACTGCATTCATGCTGAACAAAATAACAACCTCGCTCGAGCTATCCGTAGCCGACATCCCCGACGGCGCGACCATCATGATCGGCGGCTTCGGCGATGCCGGCATGCCCGAGGGCTTGGTGCAGGCGTTGATTCGCCACCACGCGCGAGACCTCACGCTGATTTCCAACCACGCCGGGCGCGGCGAAACCGGCATCGCGCAACTCATCCGGCAGGGGCGCGTGCGCAAAATGGTGTGCAGCTTTCCGCAGGCAAAATCGGCCGTGGTGTTGAGCGAATTTTTGCGCGCCGGAAAAATCGAACTCGAACTCACGCCGCAGGGCACGCTCGCCGAACGTATCCGCGCGGGCGGCTCCGGCATCGAGGGCTTTTACACCCCCACCGGTTACGGCACCGAAGTCGCGGAAGGCAAACCGACGATGACGTTCGACGGCATCGACTGCGTATTTGAGCGTGCGCTGAAAGCGGACTATGCCTTCGTGCGCGCGCAACACGGCGACCGCTGGGGCAACCTGACCTACAACCAATCGTCGCGCAATTTTAATCCGCCGATGGCGATGGCGGGCCGCTGCACCATCGCCGAAGTGGATGAGATTGTTGATCTCGGCGCGATCCATCCCGAACAAGTGGTGACGCCCGGCATCTTCGTGCAACGCGTGGTTAAAACGGAACTGCCCGCATGAACAAGACCCCGCTTACCCGCGAACAAATCGCCCAGCGTATCGCGCAGGATCTACCCGACGGCTGCACGGTCAATCTCGGCATCGGCATCCCCACGCTGTGCGGCAACTATATCCCGAAGGATCGCGAAGTCATCCTGCACAGCGAAAACGGCGTGCTCGGCGGTGGCCCCAAACCCGCGCCCGGCCACGAAGACCCCAACCTCATCAACGCCGGCAAGGAATTTATCACGCTGTTGCCCGGCGGCAGCTTCAGCCATCAGGCCGATTCGTTTTCCATGACGCGCGGTCGCCACGTCGATTTCGCGGTGCTCGGCGGCATGCAAGTCTCCGCGCGCGGCGACCTCGCCAACTGGAAAGTGCCCGGCGCACCGATGGGCGCCATCGGCGGCGCGATGGACATCGCCAGCGGCGCCAAGCAAGTGTTTGTGGCCATGACGCACGTCACCAACAAGAATGAGCCGAAAATCGTCAATCAGCTCACCTATCCGGTGACGGCGTTGAAATGCGTGACGCGGATTTTTACCGACATCGCGGTGATCGATGTCACACCGCAGGGATTGGTGCTGCGGGAAATTGCGCCGGGGTTTACGCTTGAAGATGTGCAGGCGGTGACGGAGCCGCCATTGACGATAGGGGCGGGGATGCGCGAGATCGCGGCATAATACAAACGGCTTTTTGTAGGGCGCCAATAAGCCTGTCCTGAGCTTGTCGAAGGGCGTAGCGCATTGCGCCGAATGCCGGCATGCCGAATAAGTATGCGGCGCAATAAGGATTACGCCCTACACATTATTCGCCCTTGATGTTAGCGTCGCGTATCACCTTGCCCCAGCGCTCGTATTCTTCGCCCAGAAACGCGGCGCTCTGTTCCGGCGTACTGGGCACGGTTTCACCGCCAAACGTCACGAATTGCTTTTGCGTATCTGCCGCCTGCATCACCTTCATCACCTCGGTATTCAGCCGGTCGATGATCGGACGCGGCGTGCCCGCGGGCGCGGTCAGCACAAACCAGTTCACCACCACCAATTCGGGCATGCCGGCCTGCGCCGCCGTGGGCACGTCGGGCATGGAGCTCACGGGTTTGGTGTTCAGCACCGCCAGCGCGCGTATGCGTTTGTCCCTGACATAGGGTTCCGCCGTCGACGCGGAGGGAATCACCACATCCACCTCGCCGCTCATCGCGCCGATGAGTCCGAAGCTCGCGCCTTTGTACGGCACCAGCAGGATGTTGGTCTTGGAAAGTGATTTCAACAACTCGCCCGCCAGATGGCTGGTCGAACCTTGCGCACCGGAACCGTAGGTCAGCTTGCCCGGATGACCGCGCGCAAGCTGCACCAACTCGCGCAGGGTTTTGGCCGGCACCGAAGGATGAACCGCCAAAATATAGGGGATGGTGCCGAGCAACGCCACCGGCGCATACTCGCGTATCGCATTGGCCTTGCCCAGATGCGGATTGATCACCAGCGGCGGCGCGGCGATCATCAGCGTGTAGCCGTCGGGTGCGGCCTTGGCGACGAGATCGTGGCCGATACGGCCGCCGGCGCCGGGACGCGGATCAACCACCACTTGCTGCCCCAGCGCGGGCGAGAGCTTTAACGCAATCCAGCGACCGACGAAATCCGTACCGCCCAGATAAGGCAAGACTATGCGTAGGGTCTTCGTCGGATAATTTTGAGCGATTGCGGCGTGCGGTGTCACCGCGGTCGCCATCAGAGCAGCAGACAACACACACTTTATTTCACTGCGGGTTTTGCAGGATGTCATGCGGATGATCCTATTTGAGCATTGCGCGTAAACCGTTTAATTCTCAAGTTTGACATTCGCCGCTTTAATCACTTGCGCGTACTTGACCGTGTCCGTTTTCATCAGTGCGGCCAGTTGATCCGGCGCGGCATAAAACGGCGCCATGCCCTGACTCGCAAGCCTGTCCCGGGTTTCCGGCAGCGCAACGACTTTGGCGAATTCATTCGACAGTCTATCGACAATCGGTTTCGGAGTACCCGCCGGCGCCAACACGCCATACGTCACGCGCATTTCAAATCCCGGCAGGCCGGCCTCGGTGAAGGTCGGCACATCCGGCAGCGCCTGCAATCTTTTCTCGCCCGACACGGCGATGGCCTTGATTCTGCCGCTGCGGATATATTGTATGAAAGAGATCGGGGTGTAAAAGCCCGCCTGCAACTGGCCGCTCACCAAATCAATCAACGCCAGCGCCGAACCCTTATACGGCACGCGCTGCATTTTGACGCCCACCAACATGCTGAAATGTTCATTGCCCAACTGGCTGATGCCGCCGCTGCCCACCGAGCCATAGTTAAACTGCCCCGGTTTTGATTTGGCCAGCGCAATAAATTCTTTCAGGTTCCTGGCCGGTACCGACGGATGCAGCACCAACACGTAGTCGGTGCTGGAAATGGTGGCCACCGGCGCGAAATCTTTAACCGAGTCGTAAGGCAGATTGGGAATCAGCAGCGAATTGATCACATGATTGGTCACCACCGTTGCCAGGATGGTGTGGCCGTCAGCGGGTGATTTGGCCAGCGCATCAGTGCCGATGATGGTGTTGCCGCCCGGACGAATATCCACCACCACCTGCTGCCCCAGGCTCTCGGACAGCTTCGGCGTGAAGAGTCGTACTAACGGATCAACACTGCCGCCGGCGGCGTAAGGGACGATGAAGCGTATCGGTTTGTTCGGGTAGGCGGGCTGGCCAACGACCGAGGCGGCAAGAATCGAAAGCAAACCTGCGAATAAAAGTTGCGCCGCCTTCATTGGGTAATCCTCCCGTCAACGCCACGCTCAAGATACTTTGCCCGCTGCTACTTTGCCTGAAGTACTTCCGCATTCAACACATTCACCGGCTTGCCCGCAGCGTAACCGAGAATGCTGTCGATCGCCGCGCCATATAAAATTTCAAACTGCTGGATGACGGCGTAGCCCAGGTGCGGCGTGCAAATCACGTTGGGCATTTTAAGCAGCGGATGATCGCCGTTGAGCACTGGTTCGGTTTCGAATACATCCACGGCGGCAAATCCCGGCCGCCCCTGCTGCAACGCCGCCACCAGCGCGCCCTCCTGTATCAGCCGCGCGCGACTGGTGTTGACCAGCAGCGACGTGGGTTTCATCATCGCCAGATCAGCGGCAGTAACAATGCCGCGCGTTTGCTCGTTGGCAAATATATGCAACGACACGATGTCCGCTGTCCTGAAGAAAGCTTCGCGCGTCGCCGGCATTTCGTAACCCGCCGCCCGCACTTTTTCGCGTGAAGCCTCGCGCCCCCAGCACGTCACGTTCATGCCGAACGCCTTGCCCACCTGCGCAACCAGACTGCCGATACCGCCCAAGCCATAGATGCCGAGCGTCAACCCGCGCAGCCCGGTGCCCAGGCTGGTCTGCCACTTGCCTTGCTTGAGTTGCTCAACCTCATGCGGAATATTGCGCAGACTTGCGAGGATTAACGCCCAGGTTAACTCGGCGGTGCTGACGCCCACGCCTGTTTTGGATGGCGACGCGACGATGATGCCTTTCGCGGTACAAGCGGCGAAGTCGATGTGATGCCGGTGGCTGCCCGTTTGCGCCACCAATTTCACCGTGGCCAGCCGCTCAATCAGCGCGCTCGGAAGTGCAGTTCGCTCCTGCGTCAGAATCAGCGCTTCGGCGCCGTTGATGCGAGCCGCCAGTGTGGCGGGGTCTTTTTCAGTGTCGTGATACACCACGATTTCGTGTTCATGCAGGCGCGCATAACACGGCAGTTTGCGGAACCCCTGCGCCCAGTCATCCAGCACTATAATTTTCATGCGCCTCCCTGTTACGGGTTGTGTTTGCTTACTGCGGCGTGAGTCCCGCATCGCGCACCAATTTGCCGAACTTGGCGGACTCGCGTTTGATGAGATCGGTAAAATACTCCGGCGGCTCGGACGGTATATCCAGCCCGGCCAGTATCAATTTGTCACGCACGTCGGGCAACGACGTGGCGCGATTGATTTCGGCATTAAGCAAATTCACGATCTCGCGCGGCACTGCCGCGGGCGCGACAAATCCGTACCAGCCGCGCATGTCGTAACCCGGCACGGTTTCAGCAAGGGTTGGAACATTCGGCAGCAGCGGCACCCGCGTGGGGTTGGTAATCGCCAGCATGCGCATGCGCCCCGAACGGATGTGCGGCGCAAACGCGGTATACGACGACATCGACAAATCAACCTGCCCGCTGATGAGATCGGACACAATTGCCGCCGAGCCCTTGTACGGCACATGCACAAAGCGCGCCCCGCTTTGCAGCCGTAGCAGCTCAAACGACAGATGCTGAAAACCCAGTTCGCTGCCGGATGCGGCGATAAGCTTGTTCGGATTGACGCGCCCGTACGCGATCAATTCCTTCATGGTTTTGAAGGGCGTGCCCGGATGCACCACCAGCGCCGAATAGCTCGTTGCCACCACCGCGATCGGCGCAAAATCCTTCAGCGGATCGTAGCGCGGGTTCTTATAGGTTTGCGGCACGATGGCCAGATTGGTGCCCTGCCCCATCGAGATGGTGTAGCCGTCGGGCGCCGCGCGCGCCGCCAGTTCCAGGCCCAGTTGTCCGGCGGCACCGGAACGGTTATCGATAATAAACTGCCGGCCAAGACGCTCGCCGACCTTCACGCCGATCAGGCGCGCCAGAATATCGCCGGTGTCGCCGACGCCCTGCGGGCATATCACGCGCACGGCCTTGACGGGATAACCCGGCGCGGGCGCGGCAGTTTGCCCGCTTGCGCCACCCGCCACACAACACAAGGAAACCGCCCATCCGGCTGCAATCTTTTTGGATTCGTTCACTCGTTCACCCGTTCACTCGTTCACTGCACTACTCGATGCGCATGCCGGTGTCGCGCGCGAGCCTGGCTTTTTTGTCGAACTCTGTCTTGATGGCAGCCGTGAACTCATCAGGCGAAGCGCTCGCCACGAGTTCGATGCCGCGCTCGATATAACGCTTGCGCAGCTCGGGCAATCGCAAAATGCGCGACACCTCGGCATGCAGCCGCGTGAGCGCTTCGCGCGGCGTGCCCGACGGCGCGATCAATCCGTTAAATGTGATCTCCTCGTAGCCTTTGAGTCCGGATTCATCGATAGTGGGCACGTCCGGGAACAGCGGCGAGCGCTTGAGACTGGTGACGCCCAACGCGCGCAGCTTGCCGGAATCGACATACAGTTTCGCCGTGCTCACCTGATCGAACATGATCTGCACATTGCCGGCGATCACATCGATGATCGCCGCCGAATTGCCTTTGTATGGAATATGCAGCAGCTTGATGCCGGCCTGCTGCCCCAGAAGCTCCGCCGCGATATGCCCGGTGCTGCCTGCGCCGGAGGTGCCGTACGCAAGTTGCCCCGGTTGTGCGCGCCCAAGCGCAATCAGGTCTTTTACCGTGCGCACCGGCATCGTGCGCGTGACCACCAGCGCCATCGGCACCAGGCAGGTAAGCGAGACGCCGGTAAAATCTTTCAACGCGTCGTAGCCGGGATTTTTCATCAGCGACGGCACGGTGGCGAAGGTATTGGCGATAGCGAGCAGCGTGTAACCATCAGCAGGCGCCTTGGCCACGAACTGCGTGCCGACGAGACTGCTGGCGCCGGGACGATTTTCAACAATGACTTGATGGCCGAACGCTTCACCCATCGGCGCGGCAATCGCACGCGCTACGATATCCAGATTGCCGCCGGGCGCCAGCGGTACCACGAGGCGCACCTGTTTGGTTGGGAAAACCTGCGCCTGAACCATCGTGCTTGCCGAACCCCATACGCAAAATGCTGCTGCAACCAGAACTGCTTTTTTCATGACTCCCCCTTGTGCCGCGATTATCGCTTTTTTGTTTGCGGTATGCGGGCCGGCACCGGCGGTGACTTTTCCTGCGCCAGCAACAACAATGTAAGTATATGTTTTTATTGGTATTTTTATGTGTAACGCTGCCGTTACGCATGCAACACTTTGTTGCAATTGCCGAGTAGGCCTCGCGCGATTCGCGGCGTTTTAGGAAGTGGCAACCATTGAAAAAGGAGGATGCCATGAAAACCACCTCGACCCTGAAGCTTTTAGCAACTGTTTCCCTGATGTCTGCCGCTTTCGCTGCGCACGCCGACCATCTGGGCAATCACAACGTGCGCAACCGCGCGCTGGTAAGCACGCCCGTGATCACGCATCGCGCGGCGCTGCCCCCCGCCGTGGCGCCGGTTGCGCACGGCAGGCCCGCGTTCAGACAGGGGCCCGTGCAACCGATGCATCGTCCGGTAATCGTCACTCGCCCCGTGTTTGTCCCTGCGCCGGTGATCTTGAGACGTCCCATCATCGTCGAGCGCCCGGTGTATGTGGAGCGTCCGGTGTATGTTGAGCGCCCGGTCTATGTGGAACGCCCGGTGTATACCGAGCCGGTGGTTTACACGGAACCCGCCTACACACCGGAGCCGGCGTACTACCCCGAGTACCCCGCGCCTGCCGCGGTGCCAGTGGCGTATCCGGAACCGCGCGGCCCGAACGTGGCGGGTGCCGTGGGCGGAGCCGCCATCGGTGGCGCGATCGGTAACGTGATCGGCAGCCAAGTGGGGCACGGTGAAAGTCGCGGCATCGCTACCGCCATCGGCGCCATCCTTGGCGGATTGATCGGCAGCGGGTTCTAACCCGCGCTGCTGGAATGAGAAAGGGGCGGCCAAGGCCGCCCCTTTTTTGTTTCCCGCGCTGCCGCGGCTCAATAGTCGAAGGCCGTAGGATGGGTGAAACCCATCACAAACAAAGCGTCACAACCATTGTTTTTCGAACTTGGGTTGTGATGGGTTACGGCCTTGGCCAGTACCCATCCTACGCATAGAAAATGCTGGCATGCGTATCAGTAGTCAAAAAACACCGTCTCGTTCGCCCCCTGCAAATGCACATCCCATTGCAGCGTGCCATCCGCCACTTTGCCGGCAATCAGGGTCGCGCGCCGCGCGGCGGGCACCAAATTAAGCACCGGGTCGTCCGCGTTCGCAGGATCGCCCGGAAAATAAATCCGCGTCATCAAATGTTTGAGCAGGCCGCGCATGAAAATCACCACGGTGATATGCGGGGCCTGCTCTTTTCCATCCGGTCCCGCGACTTTGCCGGGCTTGATCGTCGTCAGACGAAATCCGCCCTGGGCATCCGTCAAAACGCGCCCGAAGCCCCTGAAATTTTCTTCCAGCAGTTTTTCCTGCGTGTCATCCGAATGGGCATATTTGCCGTATGAATTGGCCTGCCAGGTTTCGATGACGCCATCGGTCACCGGCTGGCCGTCGCCATCAAAAATTCGTCCGGTAATCGTAATACGTTCGCCGGCCACTCCAGCCGGCGCGACATCGGGCAAGGAGGCTTTTTCAAAGCCAATCGAAACATACGGGCCGACGGTTTGCGCGGCTGTCAATAACAGGCTCATCGCTTGTTCTCCATCGGGGTTGCGTCCCGTCCGCGCAAAATCATGTCGAAGCGGTAGGCAATCGCATATTCGGGCACGGTATTTTCCCAATCAAAGCTCGACATCAGCCGCAGCCGCGCGCGTTCGTCCGGCACGCTCATGTACATAGGATCGAATTCCAGCAGCGGATCGCCGGGAAAATACATTTGCGTCACCAACCGCTGCGCGAAGCCCTGGCCGAACAGCGAAAAATGCAGGTGCGCGGGCCGCCATGCGTTGTAATGATTGCGCCACGGGTAGGCGCCGGGCTTGATGGTCTTGAAGCGGTAGTGCCCGTTTGCATCCGTCACCGCGCGACCAAAACCGGTAAAGTTGGAGTCGAGCGGCGCATCGTGATCATCGACCAGGTGCTTGTAGCGCCCGGCTGCATTGGCCTGCCACATTTCGATCAGCGTATTCGGCACGGGCCTGCCGTTTTCGTCGAGCACGCGCCCCGACACGAACATGCGCTCACCGAGCGGCGTGCCGGCATGCTGCGCCGTGAGGTCGTTGTCGGTGTCTTTGACGTCGCGCGCCGAAAACACCGGGCCAGTCATCTCCGACAGGGTTTGCGGCATCTGCACCAGCGGCAGCAAAGGCGCCCGTTTGAGCGTTGAGCGATACGGTGGATACCGGTACTCCGGTTGTGTATCAAAATACGATTTACGATAGGGATTCGGATGACTCATACGCCCATGCTCCTGATTGTTTGCTGACGCGTTGCATGAGTGATTATACTGGACGCATTCTGCAACGCGGAGCGCCTCATGTTCAATCGGTTCAATCCCGGCAATTCCCAATCAAGAATGATAATCACCGCGATGACCGCCGTGCTGACATTGGGCGCGGCAAGCGCATCGGCGCAAACCTACCCCACCAAACCCGTGCGCATCGTCGTGCCCTACGCTGCCGGCGGACTGCCCGACACCATGACGCGGCTGGTCGCCACGCGCCTGACCGAAACCTTGAAGCAGCAATTCGTCATCGACAACCGCCCCGGCGCGGGCGGCATCGGCGCCTGCGAACTGGTGGCGCGCGCCAACGCCGACGGCTACACCCTGCTGGTGGCAGATGTCGGTCAGACCGCAATCAACCCCGCGCTCTACGCCAAGCTGCCGTACGATCCGGTGAAGGATTTCACCGCGGTAAGCATCATGGGCACCTCCGCGCAGTTCATCGCCGCGCATGCGTCGGTGCCTGCCAACACACTGAACGAATTGATCGCGCTCGCCAAAGCCAAACCCGGCGCGCTGCGCTACGGTTCCGGCGGCATCGGCAGCCTGCATCATCTGTCGATGGAGGCGTTAAACGGCCCGCTGAAACTGGGCCTGATACACGTGCCGTACAAAGGCACGGCGCAATCCGTACCCGCACTTATCAGCGGCGAAGTATCGCTCGCCATGTCCGCGCTGCCGTCGCTGGCGCCCCACCGTGCCGGCGGCCGTATCAAGTTGCTGGCGGTCAACACGATCAAGCGCTCGGCGCAAGCGCCCGACGTGCCGACGGTGGCCGAAGTCACCGGCATCAAGGATTTTGATTACCCACCGGTGATCGGCATCCTCGCGCCCAGCGCCACGCCGCGCGCCATCGTCAATGTAGTGTCGAGTTCCATCGCACAGGCGGTGCGTCATCCAGAGGTCGTGCAGCGCTACACCACATTGGGCATCGACCCGGTCGGCAGCACGCCGGAAGAATATGCCGCACAGAACCGCACGGATTTTGTGAAGTATGCGAAGGTGGTTAAGGCGGCGGGGGTTAAGGCGGAGTAGGCGTTGTTACCGCAATAATGTCACAAGCGGGCCAGTATTCAGCAAGCGTAGCCTGTAAGGAGCGAAGCGTATTACGGGGTCGTTAATTCCACGCACCAAATTCTCCGTCTTGCTAGACACTCGCCCAGCCCACTGGAAGCATAGCGTTTTTCACGTGACGATGTGGTGTCGAATACCGGCAACTTGTTCCTCGTAATACGCTTCGCTCCTTACGGGCTACGTTTACTCGTTAATTTTTGTCTGCCACGCAACGAACGCATCGGCATCATTGCCGCGAGTTGCGTGGCTGTCATCGGCTGCGCATCAGGATCGGACTGCGCCGCCGCTAGACCCTCTCTGTCTTGCTTACGCGTCGGCAGCACGATGGCTGGCCGTCTAACTATTTTCGGCATAGTGTTTCACCTCACTGCCACGGCATCAACGAAGCATGAATAACCCCCGGCACCCCCTGATTCCCCACTGACTTGATCGCCAGATCCACATCTTTCAAACCAAACCGGTGCGTGGTAATTTTCTCCAGCGGAAATCGCCGCGAAGCAATCTGTTGCAGCGCCAGTTCGCATGATCGATAGCTATGCCCGCGCGCGCTGTGCATGGTGATGAATTTGACAGTGAATTTTTCCAGCGGGAAATTCGGAAACGTCGCCAGTTCGCCTTGCGCCACCATGATCCCGCCTTTGCGCTTGAGTGCGTCGATGGACAGCAAAATTGGTTTCGTGCCTGCGCCGGCGGTGCAGTCGAGCGCGACATCCACGCCGCGGTCGTGGGTGATTTCCATGATGCGTCCGAGCACGTTTTCCTCATCGACATTGATGACGTGATCAGCACCGAGCGCCTTGGCCACCTCCAGACGCGCGGCATCTTTCGAGGTGCCGGTGACGATCACCAGCGCGGCACCCGCCTGTTTGCAGATCACCGTTTGCGACAGTCCCTGCTGTCCCGGCCCCTGAATCAGCACGGTGGAGTTGTAGCCCACGCCGCCGTCGAACAGCGACCAGTCGACGCCGTTGGCCATGGGTGTCACCAGTCCCGCGAGTTCCGCCGTGACACCCTTGGGCACGTGATGCACCACGGCGTTCCACGGCAGGTACACGTACTGCGCGAAGCCGCCCCACAAATGCGGCGCTTTTTCCGCCGAAGTGTAGCCGTAGCGGATGGCATCGGGATTGGTGCGCCAGTTGGTGTTTTCGCAATGGCGGTATTGCCCGGCATGGC
Organism: Bordetella parapertussis; assembly: GCA_945893125.1. GTDB lineage: Bacteria > Pseudomonadota > Gammaproteobacteria > Burkholderiales > SG8-41 > UBA5216. The sequence continues at coordinate 8,305 of CAMDDY010000016.1, read as the reverse complement.
ACCACTCGCATTGGCCGCACGACACATAGTGCTCGACGAACACCAGATCGCCTTCCTTGAATCCCTTGCGGCGAGTGAACTCGCGCCCGGCCTTGGCGATAGTGCCGATGTTCTCGTGGCCCATGATGGTGGGCTTGTCGTTGGGCGGATGCGCGTAGAGTTTGACATCGGTGCCGCAGATGCCGGCGACTTCCACCTTCAGCAGCGCGCTGTCGGCGGGAATATCCGGCATGGGGTATTCGCGGATTTCGGTTTGGCTGGGGCCGACTCTGACGGCGGCGAGTACTTTTTCCATGATTGTATTCCTCGTAAGATTCTAAGCCGGGCAAGCCGGAACCAAACAGTCTGTAGGATAGTTACTGGCCAAAGGCCGTAACCCATCGTCGGTCTGAGATTGAATGATGGGTTTCACCCATCCTACGTAAACCGTTTTTGACGTGCCATTAGCGATACAACTCGGGATACTTCGCCCGCACCTGGGCCGCCAGTTCAGGCGAGCTTTCGCAAACCTTCGGAAAGGTGTCGATAAGCTCATACGGCCGGCAGGCGTCGATCACCATACGCGAGTTGTAGAGTTTTGAATAATCGTTCACCAGCGTATCCAGCCGCGACGACCAGCAGTGATCGAGTACCGTGGTACGCGATTTCGGATCGCAGCGCGTGCCCATGGCCCAGATCACGTCGTGGATGTCGGTGGGGTCGATGTCATCATCCACCACCACGATCCAGCGGCTGATGTAACCGACCGACGCCACCTGCGAGGCCACTAGCCCCACCTGCGTCGAGTGACCAAAGTAACGCTGCTTCACCGACACCACGCAGAAGGTGCGCCCCGCGCCCGCCTGATGCAGCCATGCGCCGCGCACATCGGGGATGCCCGCGCCTTCCAGCGCATCGAGCAGCGCCGCCGAGCGCAAAAAGCAGCGCTCGAACAAATGCGAGTGCGGCGGCTTCTGGCTTGCCGCGCAAGTGAGTATCGGGTTGTTGCGGTAGTAGATGCGCTTGATGTGAATCAGCGGTTCTTCTTTCGCCTCGCCCGCGTAATAGCCGTGCCATTCGCCGAACGGGCCTTCGAGCGTGGTTTCGTTCATCGAAATTTCGCCTTCGAGCACGATTTCCGAGCGCGCGGGAAAAGGCAGCCCGGTGACTTCGCCTTCGATCAATTCCATCGGGCGATCCATCAGCCCACCCGCCCACTCGTATTCAGGCATGGTGTCGGGCATGGTGTAGCCCGCCGCGAGATAGGTCACCGGATCACAGCCGACGATGATGACCACCGGGCACGGTTTGCCGGCCTTGAGATATTTATCGCGGTGGATGCGCCCCTGCTTGCCGTTGGAAATGTACGACGAACAGGTGTTCGGGCCTTTCACCTGCACACGATAGGTGCCGACGTTGATGCGCCCGGTGTCCGGGTCGCGCGTCACCACGCCGCAGGCGGTGCCGATGTAACGCCCGCCGTCGTTCTCGTGATGCACGGGTACCGGCAGCTTCTGCATATCAATAGCGTCGTCGCGCACAATATTTTCCAGCACCGGGCCGTCTTTGACGATTTTCGGCGCTATGCGTTTGAAGGTCTTTTTGATTTGCTTGCGGTAATGGTCAAGCATTTCCTTGCGGTTGTTCGACAGCGACGGCTCCATGCCCAGCACCAGCGACAAGCGATACGGCGAGCCGAACATGCCGTAGGCGCAACGATGCCCCCGCGGATAATCGGGAATGTCATCGAACAACAGCATCGGCGCCTTCTCGACCTTTTGCCGGTACAGCGTTTCGGTCACCGCGCCGAGTTCGCGATTCCAGTGCGCGTTATTCACCTGCGCGAGTTCGCCGCGTTTTTCAACCGCGGCGATAAATTCGCGCAGATCGTTCTGAATGGTGGCTTCGGTGCTGTACATGGAATACTCCGGTGAATGATCGCGGCATTATACCGGCAGGACTTTCTCCTGCATTGACTGCGCACGCCGCTGCGGTAGACTGCGGCACGGAGAAAAACGTGTTCCGACACCTCGCGGCCTTACCCCCAACACTGGCTTTGCTGCTCGCCACCGGCACGGCCATGGCGCAGTCCGCTTCGACGGGCTCAGGACAGGCGTGGCCGGTGAAATCCGTCAAAATCATCGTGCCGTTTATTCCCGGCGGCACGGCGGATAAGCTGGGGCGCATCGTGGGCGCGCGCCTTTCCGAACAGTACGGCCAATCCTTTGTGATCGAAAATCGCGGCGGCGCCGGCGGGCTGATCGGCGCCGATATCATGAGCAAAAGCGCGCCCGACGGCTACACGCTGGGCGTCACCGGCCTGGGACCCTTGCCGGTTGCAACCGCCATCGTTGCCAAACCGCCGTACGATCCGGTGAAAGATTTTACTCACATCGCCTTGTTCGGCGGGCCGCCCTCGGTGCTGGCGGTACATCCTTCGGTGCCGGCGAAAACGCTGACGCAATTCACCGCGCTGTCGCAGTCGAAGCACGGCGCAATCAATTACGGTACCGCGGGCAACGGCAGCACCGGGCAGTTGCTCGCCGAATTGTTCAAGCAGAAAACCGGCGCGCGGTTGCAGCATATTGCCTACAAGGGCGCGGCCAATGCCGTGGTCGATGTCATCGCCGGCCATATTCAGGCGGTGAGCACCACGCTCACCACCACCAGCGCCGCCATGCGCTCCGGGCGTGTGCGCGCGCTGGCCCTCAGCTCGAACGCGCGATTGCCGGATTTCCCTGAGGTGCCGACGTTTCGCGAATCGGGCCACCCGGAACTCGTTGCAGCAGTGTGGTTTTCGCTGTCCGCGCCGCCCGGCACGCCGGTGGATATCGTGGCAAGGCTCAACACCGATGTGCGGCGCATATTGGCGCGCGCCGACGTGCGCGAGCGCTTGCGTCCGGAAGGCATCGAAACCAACGATCTAGACCCGAAGGCCTTCACCGAATTTGTCGCCGCCGAAGTCAAGCGCTGGGGGCCGCTGGTGCGTGCGTCCAGTGCGAGACATGAATAAAATATCGTTTAAAAACAAATAGCTATATCACTTCACCTGACGCGTCGCGCGCACGCATGCATTTCATTGCGGGGTGCGCGGCGTCGCCACTATAATCGCGCGCCCGCAACACAATCCCCGCCTCGCCACACGACAAGATGAATCTCCCCGCAGTTCAAGATGCATGGATGCTGGTACTGGTGGTGTTCGCACTGGGCGCAAAGCACGGCATGGATCCGGATCATCTGGCCACCATCGACGGACTCGCACGCGTTAACACCGTGCGCCATCCGCGTCTGGCGCGCTGGTCGGGATTTTTATTTTCACTGGGGCATGGTCTGGTGGTCACGCTGGTGGCGGCGCTGGCCGCGACGCTGCCCGGCAAGGTGTCCGTGCCGGCGTGGCTTGAACACGCCGGGGCGTGGATTTCGATTGCGTTTCTCGTTGCGCTGGGCGTCGCCAATATCGCCGCCGTGTGGCGTACGCCGCGCGATCATATTGTGCGTGGCGTGCGTGGCGTGGCGTGGCGCACGCGCTGGCTGCCGTGCCTTGCACGCGCGGAACATCCCGTGTTGATCGCCTCGGTGGGCGCATTGTTTGCGCTCTCCATCGATACCTGGAGCCAGACGGTGGCGTTTTCGCTCACCGCACAACAGATGGCGGGCTCCCCGTTTTCGGTCGCGCTCGGATTGATTTTCACCGCCGGCATGATGGGCGCCGACGGCATCAACGGCTGGTGGGCGGCGCGACTGCTCGCCAAGGCCGACCGCCGCGCACTTGTCGCCTCGCGCATCATGAGCCTCGTTGTCGGCACGTTGAGCCTGGCCATCGCCGGCATCGGCGCGGCCCGCTACTTCGCGCCCGGCGTCGGCGGCTCGATGGAAAACCCGGCGCCCTATGCGGGTCTCGCCATTGTCGCGCTGCTGGGACTGGGCTTTCTGGCGGCGATGCGCATCGCCGCCGGCAGCCGCGCGCCGTCGTGATACCGCAGATCACGCGCCATGTCTGAAGCACCACCTGCCGGCAAACCGCCCGGCCATCGAATCGCCGATCATCAGTACGGCTCGGACTACGAACACAGCCACGATGGCCTCGACGCGGATCACGACCACGATAATTACAGCAACGACGGCTCGCTGGAAAACAACCCGATCTGGATCGCCGATCACGTCACGCTGGTGAGCGTGGGCATGGATATCGGCTCGTCGGGCACGCAGGTGGTGTTCTCCAAAATGAACCTGCGCCGCTTCGGCGAGGATTTGTCCAGCCGCTATTACGTGGTGTCGCGCGAGACGCTGTATCAATCGCCGGTGGCGCTGACGCCCTATCGCAGCGAAGAACTGATCGACGACGCCGCGCTGGGCAAGATTATCGACGACGCCTATGCGGCGGCGAAGCTACACCCCGACGACATCGATACCGGCGTGGTGATCCTCACCGGCGAAGCGCTGCGGCGCGAGAATGCGGCAGCCATCGGCGGCATACTCGCCGAACAAGGCGGCGAGTTTGTCTGCGCCACCGCTGGCCACCACATGGAGGCAACACTCGCGGCGTACGGCTCGGGTGCTGCGCGCGCATCGCACGACAGCGGAAAACGCATACTCAATATCGACATCGGCGGCGGCACCACCAAACTCGCACTGGTCGATGGCGGCAAGGTGCTTGCGACGGCGGCCATTCATATCGGCGGGCGCCTGCATGTGGTGGACACGGAACAGCGTATTACCCGGCTCGATCCTGCGGGCCAATACCATGCGCGGCAGGCGGGTTTTAGCTGGGAACGCGGCAGCGTCGCCACCGATGCGGACATGGATCGCGTCGCCGAAGGCATGGCGGATACGCTGGTGAAGGCTTTGACTGCGGACCCGTTGCCGCATGACATCGAACATTTGTATCTGACCGAACCGCTGCGTGATTTTGCCAACATCGGCGGCATCATGTTTTCCGGCGGCGTGGGTGAATACGTGTATCAGCGCGAGGAACGCGATTTCGGCGACATGGGCCGGCGCCTGGGATTGGCGATGCGCCGCCGCGTGGATAGCGGGGCGCTGCCGTGGCCGCTGCTGCCGGCGGGCGAATGCATGCGCGCCACCGCGCTGGGGGCGTCCGAGTACAGCGTGCAATTGAGCGGCAACACCACCTATATTTCAAGTCCGGGTGAGTTGTTGCCCCGGCGCAATTTGCAGGTGCTGCAACCGGCGTTCGAGTTTCAGGAACACATAGACGCCGATGCACTGGCGAAAGCCATCCGCGCGCATTTCACCGCGTTCGATCGGACTGAAGGCGAAGGCGAGGCCGCGCTGGCGTTTCGCTGGACCGGCGCGCCCTCCTATGAGCGCATTGCGGCGTTCGCGCAGGGCATCGTGCGCGGCATGCCCAACACCATCGCCAGCGGCGCGCCGCTGTTTGTCATGCTCGACGGCGATATCGCGCAAACACTGGGCGCGATTCTGCGCGAAGAACTCGACATCACTAACGAAATACTCGTGATCGATTGCGTTACATTGCAGGATTTCGACTACATCGATCTGGGCCGCGTGCGCCTGCCTTCGCAAACCGTGCCGGTGACGATCAAGTCGCTGGTGTTCAGCGAAGACCCGCGCGCGCCGGATGGGCGGCAGCATCTTGAGCATGCGCACGACCATCCACACGATCACGCGCACGGGCATGGCCACACACACGGCCACCACAGCCACGATCACGGCCACACGCACTATCACGGACATGCCCACTCGCACCACGGCCACCACCATCATCACAAGCATGATACCGGCCCCAGCTTCCGGCAGCGCTTCGATCCGAAGTGGCTGATCTTCGGCGCGTGCGTGGTATTCGTGGCGTGGCTCGCGCTGGTGCCGCTGGGCTTTTTGATCTGGCAAAGTTTTTTCTCGCCGCAAACGGCGGATGTCCCTGCGCGGTTCACGCTCGACAATTTCAAGGTCGCGTATTCCAGCGTTCAGACGCTGCATCTGTTTATCAACTCGGTGCAGTTCGCCACGGGTGCTGCGGTGTTTGCCTTTCTGGTGGGCGGATTTCTCGCATGGGTCAACGAGCGCACCAACACGCCGTTCAAGGCGCTGTTCTTCGGGTTGTCGATTATTCCGCTGGTAATTCCGAGCATACTGTTCACGGTGTCGTGGATTTTTCTCGCCAGCCCCAAGATCGGCATACTCAACCATGTGCTGCAAGGCTGGTTCGGCACCGAGACCGTTTTTTTCAATATCTACTCCATGACCGGCATGATCTGGGTGGATGGGCTGCACTATTCGCCGGTGGCGTTTTTGCTGATGACAGCGGCGTTCCGCTCGATGGACCCGTCACTGGAAGAATCCGCGTTGATGAGCGGCGCATCGGTGCTGCAAATCGCGCGTCGCATTACGTTCAAGCTGGCGTGGCCCGCCGCGCTGGCGTCGCTGCTGATTTTGTTCGTGCGCGCGATTGAATCATTTGAAGTGCCCGCGCTGCTGGGGCTGCCGGTGGGCATTCATGTGTATACCTCGGCCATCTTCGAGGCGATCCGCCAGTATCCGAGCAAGGTGGGCCTGGCCGCCGCTTACGGCATCACGTTACTCATCATTGCCGGACTGGGTCTGTATTTTCAGTCGCGTTTATCCGGCGAGGGCAGCCGCTACGCCACCGTGACCGGCAAGGGGTTTCGACCGCGCGCCATTGATCTCGGTCGCTGGCGTTATCTCACCGCCGCGATCTTTATCGCGTATCTGCTGCTGGTGGTGATACTGCCGTTTCTGGTGCTGGTGTGGTCGTCGCTGCACAAGTACTACAGCGTGCCGTCGATGGCCGCATTAAAAACCCTGACGCTCGAACCCTACCGCCGCGTGTTCGACTTCCCCGCGCTTGGCGGCGCGGTGTGGAATAGCCTCGTTTTGTCGCTCGGCGCGGCGACGCTCATCATGCTGCTGACTTCAGTGATCTGCTGGATCGTGGTGAAAAGTAAAATGCGCGGCCGTATCTGGCTCGATAATCTCGCCTCGCTGCCGCTGGTGTTTCCCGGCTTGGTGCTGGGATTGGCGATCATGGTGTTTTATCTGCATGTCGATATCGGCGTCTACGGCACGTTCTGGATCATGTTCATCGCCTACGTGACGCGCTTCATGCCGTATGGGCTGCGCTACAACATGACCTCGATGCTGCAAATCCATAAAGAGCTGGAAGAATCCGCCGCGATGAGCGGCGCAAGCTGGGGCGCGACCTTCCGTCGCATCGTGATTCCGTTGTTGAAGCCGGGCCTGATCGCCGGCTGGATTTACGTGGTGATCGTGTCGATCCGTGAACTGTCGAGTTCGATTTTGCTCTATGGGCCGGGCCGCGAAGTCATCTCCATTGTGATCTGGGAGTTCTGGCAAAACGGCCAGTATGTTGAACTGTCTGCGCTGGGGGTGATGATGATCGTGGCGCTGTTCTGCTTTGTGATGCTGGCGCAGTATTTGGGCAAAAAAATGGGCATCAAAGAGGTTTGAAGGGCATAAGTATGCTGAGCGTCAAAGGTCTTTACACCGAATACCCAAACGACCGCGGCCAGACCGTGAAGGCGGCGCAGGATGTCGCCTTCGAAGTGCCCGAGGGCAAGCTCTTTACGCTGCTCGGCCCCAGCGGTTGCGGCAAGACCACCACGCTGCGCTCCATCGCGGGACTTGAGCGACCGGTGGCGGGCGAGATCAGCGTCGGCGCGCGCGCGGTGTACTCGTCGTCGAACAACGTGTTTGTTCCGCCAAACCAGCGCAACTTCGGCATGGTGTTTCAATCGTATGCCATCTGGCCGCACATGAATGTGTTTCAGAACGCGGCGTTTCCGCTCGAAGTGCGCCGCGACCGGCCCAGCGAAAAAGTCATCCGCGACAAAGTCATGCGCGTGCTCGCCGCCGTGGGCCTGGAAGAACTTGCCGGACGCGACGCGACAAGGCTATCGGGCGGGCAGCAGCAGCGCCTGGCACTGGCGCGCGCCATCGCCATGGAACCCAAGCTGCTGTTGCTCGACGAGCCGCTGTCGAATCTGGATGCCAAGCTGCGCGAGAAAATGCGCTTTGAATTGAAGCGTCTTCAAAGTGAATTCAAGTTGACCACGGTGTATGTCACCCATGACCAAAGCGAAGCACTCGCGCTGTCGCACCAGATCGCGGTGATGAACGAAGGACGCATTGTGCAAATCGGCAGTCCGCGAGATATTTACGAGCGGCCGCGCGATTCTTTCGTCGCCGATTTTGTCGGCACCAGCAATTTCATCGACGCCACGGTGCGCGGGCCTCTGGCAGAACCCGGCGGTTATCGCGTCACCACCGCGCTGGGCGATCTTGATGTGCGTTCGGTGGACACCCT
>CAMDDY010000015.1 GCA_945893125.1 Bordetella parapertussis | reverse complement strand
TTGCCGGCGCCGTTCTCGCCGACGAAAAAGGTGACGTTGGTCTTGAATGCCAAATCGATGCCGCGGGATAGTGCGGGCACGTTAAACGGATGTTGCCCGGGAATGAATTTTTCAGGAAGACTTATAACGCGGCGCAGGAACGGCGTGCCCATGCGTGGCGTCTCCGCGGATGTTCGGCGGTTGCGCGTCATGTAGCACTCATCTCCCGATACCGTGTGAATCGGGGTGCCTCAATCGCACCCTAATTGATCTTCACCCCGCCCGCCTTCATCACCTTGGTAATCTTTTCCACCTCGCTACGCACAAACTTATCAAAGTCCTCCGGCGTCGAAGGTTTGACAACAGCGCCGCGTGCTGAAATTTTGGTTTTCACATCGGGTATGTTCAGCACGCGCGCGACTTCCTGCGATATGTGCGTGACCACCGGGCGCGGTGTCTTCGCCGGCGCGAACATGCCGTACCAGTGGTCGAACACGTAGCCCGGCAACCCGGCTTCGCCGATGGTGGGCACGTCGGGCAGCGCGGGTGAGCGTGCTGCCGTGCTGACGGCGAGTGCGGTCAAACGCTTATCTTTGATGAAGGGCAGGGTGTTGCCGATGGGGGCGTAGGCAAAATTCAGCCTTGCGGTCATGGCGTCGGTGATGACTTCGGGCACACCCTTGTACGGAATGTGCGAAAGCTCAAGGCCGGCCATCTGGCGAAACAGTTCGCCGGTGATGTGGGTGCCGCTGCCCACGCCCGCGTGACCGTAGTTGATGCCGCCTTTTTGTTTGACCATCGCGATCAGTTCTTTCACCGACTTGATGCCGGCGGAAGGCGCGATTATCAGCACGTTAGGCAGGCTGGTGGCCTGCGAGACGCCGGCGAAATCGCGCAGCGTGTCGAACGGCGCGTTGGGGTAGAGCGCCGGTGTGGCGGCGTGCGACACCGAGTTGAAAAACAGCGTGTAGCCGTCGGCGTTGGCGGCGGTGACGATGGCGCCCGCCACTGTGCTGCCCGCGCCGGGGCGGTTATCGATCACCACGCGCTGGCCCCATTTTTCGGTCATCTCGTGCGCGATCATGCGGCCGATCACATCGACTTCGCTGCCGGGGGTGAAGCCGACGAGCAGGCGGATGGGTTTGGTGGGGAAGGATTGTGCTTGTGCGGTGGCCGCAATGGCAAACAATGACAGTGCCGCGATGATTTTGGTCATGCTGTGAAACTCCTTGGCGTGAAAGTTTGTTTTCTGCTTCTCTTAAAACCGGCAATGCCATCCTACGGACTGTGTTTCATGTGGCAAAAGTTTTTTTACTCCGGCACATATTGCTTACCTATCCCCGGTTTGCTGCGTCCCATGCCCGGCAATTCCCAGATGCCCGCGCCCGCGGGATTCAAATCGCCGTTGATGTTGGCGTCGATCACGCACGGTTTGCCGCTGGCGATGCCTTGACGTATCGCCTCATTCAAATCTGCTGCGCGATCCACACTCACGCCATGCACGCCCGCCGAGCGCGCCATCGCGGCGAAGTCGGGGTTGTAGGGTTTGTCGGTGCCGGGGTGTTTAAAATCGGTGATGAGTTCGCGGCCGCCGAGGTAGCCGCGTTGCAGGCCGCGGATCGAGCCGTAGGCGTAGTTGTTCCAGATCACATACACCACCGGGATTTGATATTCGTAGGCGGTGGCGAGCACGTTGGCGTGCATCAAAAACGCACCGTCGCCGACCACTGCCACGCACGGGCGATGCGGTGCGGCGAGTTTCGCGCCGAGCGCGCCCGCGACGCCGAAGCCCATCGGGCCGAAGCCCATCGAGCCGATCAACGAATCCGGGCGGCGCGGTTTGCAGAACTGAATCAGCCAGTTGTGATGCACGCCGATGTCGCTGACCAGTATGGTGTCTTCGGTCAACGCGTTGTCGATCTCGTGGGCTGCGCGTTGCGGCGCAATCGGCGAGGTGTCGGCCTTGAAGCCGGGCGCGATGAAGTCGTTCCATTCCTTGCGATAACCGGCGATGGCATCCAGCCACGGGCTGCGCTCGGTGGGCATTTGGCCTTTGGCCATGCGCGATTCAATTTCGCCGAGCAATTGCCGCAGGAACGTGCGCACGTCGGCCATCAAGCCCAGCGCCACCGGGTAGTTGCGCGCGATTTCGTCGGGGTCGATATCGACGTGAATCAATTTTGTCGGCGGAATGGTGAACGAGAAGCCGGGTATCCATGAACTCGATGTGCGGTCATCAAAACGCACGCCAAGTGCGAGCAGCACATCGGCTTGCCGCGTGGCGTGGTTGGCCTGATACGGGCCGTTGCGTGCCACCAGGCCAAGCGCCAGCGGATGCTGGCTGTCGATGGCGCCGATACCGCTGGCGGACATCGCCACCGGAATGCGCAGTTTTTCCGCGAGTGCCAGCAACTCTTGGGTGGCGCCGCCATAGCGCACGCCTTGGCCGACGATGATGACCGGGCGTGTGGCCGCCATCAGCATGTCGGCGGCTTTACGCACGCCTTCAGGATCGGCGCCGCAGCGGCATGAAATGTTGGAATTCCATTCTTCGGGGCGCGGCGTGGGTTCGGGGATCGGCTCGCTGAAAATATCGAACGGCACGTCGAGCACCACCGGGCCGGGCCGTCCGGTGACCATGGTTTTCCACGCCTGCCGCACGGCGATCGGCAACTGCGCGGCGGTGGTCGGCTGAAACACGCGCTTGCAGTACGCCTTTACGGTAGACGGAAAATCCGCCTGATAGTGGCGATAGGTTTCCTGAAACGCGCCGCGATTGAACTGACTGGTGGGAATGTTGCCGGTGATGGCATAAAACGGCACCGAATCAAAAAACGCATTCGCCAGCGCAATCGGCAGATTGGCGGAGCCGGGGCCGCACGAGGTCACCGTCGCGGTGGGCTGGCCCGACACGCGGTAATACACGTCAGCCATGAAGCCCGCGACGGACTCATGATGCACGGAGATGGTTTTGATCTCATCCTGACGCGCATGCAGCGCATCGAGAAAGCCGATGTTGCCGTGGCCGCACAGGCCGAAGACGTAAGGGACTTTTTCGCGGATCAGGTAGTCGGTGATGACGGCGGCGCCGTCGTGGGTGGTGGGGTCGTGGGGAGTGGTCATGATGATTGTTCACTCATAAAGTCAAAAGTCAAAGTCGATTCGACACAGATTTACGCAGATTTACGCAGATTAAAATCTACAAATCATCCCGCGTGCCGCCAGAGCGCCGGGTTTGGTTTTTAATCTGCGTAAATCTGCGTAAATCCGTGTCAAAAAAACCGTTGCTAAAACCCGTAAAGCTTCGCCGGATTTTTAACCAATACCTGCTCACGTGTCGCCGCATCCGGTATCCAGCTCGACAGCAAATCACACAGATCGCCATCGTTCGGCATTGCGCTTTTTACCATCACATGCGGCCAGTCGCTGCCCCACAGCATGCGCTGCGCATTGGCTTGCAGCAACGCGTGCGCGAACGCATTGATATCCGCGTGCGGCAGGGCTTGCGTGGATATACGATACGGCCCGGTAAACTTTACCCACGCCTTGCCGGCTTTCATCAAGCGCAGCAGCGCCTGAAAGCCGGGATCGTTCACGCCCTTGTCGGTTTTCATATAACCCAGATGGCCGAGCACGATATCCACGGGGAAATCCGCAAACGTGCGATCCATGTCGGGGAATTCATCGCAGTGCATGAGGAATTCCATGTGCCAGCCCATCGGCGCAATGCGCTTGGCGAGCGCGGTCAATTGCGCCATCGGCAGCGTGCCGGGCTTGCGGTCTTTGACATCGACGATGTTCACGCGCACGCCGCGCACGCCGGCGGTGTTGAGTTTGGCGAGTTCGGCGTCGGCGATGTCGTCCTCAACGACTGCTACGCCGCGAAAAGTGCTGCCACCTGAACACGCCGAGCGCATGGCTTCGAGCATCGCGGTGTTGTCAGAGCCGTAAACGCTGGGCTGCACCAGCACCGCGCGATCCACACCCAAAGCGCCGAGCATGGCTCGATAGTCGCCGAGCAAACAATCGGGCGGTGTGTACACGCGCGCGGGTGAGTAAGCGTACTTTGCAATCGGCCCAAGGATATGCGCATGCGTGTCGCAGCTAAGTTTTGGCAGCGTGATTTTAGGTTTGCGCGGATTGAAATCCGGAGGCGCGCACGGCGGCGCGCCGATGGTTGTGGTGTTCATGGATGTCAGTGAGAAAAGGAGAAAGTTGCAGGCCGCGAGCATAACACAAGGCATAGACAATACTGATGCACGTAAAACAAAAAACTCTTTATAAACAACTACTTACATAATAACCCACGAAGGCGAAACGACGCCGTGAAACGCGCCGGATAAAATTGCGTTTGATTGTCCTCAACCCACTGACCTCCCGGAATAGTCCTATGCCATTCCATCGTTTTGAAAATTTCAAAGTGCATCACTTGAATCCGCACCTCTCCACCGGCGAAGGCCCGGTGATCGAGGGCGAGTACATGTATTTTCGCATCGTCACCAAGAAGGCCGGCACCGGCTCCACGCTGCACTATCATCCGAACGAGCTGATGGCATTTCCGCTGTCGGGCAATATCAATGCTCTGGTTGGACGCGAGCGGCGCATCGTCAATCCGGGTACGTTTGTGCATATGCCGCCGTATGCGCGGCATGGATTCACGGCCTGCGAAGACGGTGATCTGATTTATCTCTATATCAAGGATCGCACGTGGACGCTGATTGGCGCCGCGCAGGACGAAGCATTACCTGATAAAGCACGTTCCGCGACTGAAGTCGCGCGCGACTTTGCGGCGGGAAAATATCCCGGCGAGAAAAAAGATGCCGAGAAATCGCAGGCGATACTCGATGGTCTCGGCCGCTGCTACTACCCGATGATCGACGCACTCGACGCGCCTGCGTCGTCAGGCCATCACGAACAATGGGTGGAAGGCACGAATCTCGCGTTCGGGTTTGTGGAGTCGCCTAAGGCGCATCAAGTGTCGGTGGATAAAGCGCCGCATGAATATTTCACTTACGTCATCAGCGGTGAAATGGACGCCGAAGTGAACGGCGAGCAAAAGCATGTGGTCGAAGGTGATGTGATTCAAATTCCGCGCGGCGCATCGTACCGTTGGACGGTGACCCAAGCTGTGCGGCACGCGGGCGTGAAATCCATGCCGGCGGTGGAAGCGCATATCGACAAACATGGCGCGGCGGATAATTGGCGCGGGTGAACGACTTTAAATCAAGGACCTTCGACACAGATTTCGCGGATTTACGCAGATAACTCCAGACATGGGTTTTAATCTGCGTAAATCTGCGTAAATCTGCGAAATCTGTGTCAAAAAAAGGGTTTGAACAACCATGCAACATCAACGACGCAAACTAACCCTCACCCTGCTCGCCGGCATTGCCAGCGCGGCAAGTCTGCACACGCGCGCACAGCAGGCGAAGCCCGATCTGATGGCGCCGCCGCCCGGCACGCGCGACACCATCGTCGCGCTGGTGCGGCAGTTTCAAGGGCCGCTGCGCAAGGTTCAGGACATCAAGCCGTTGACCGGCATGAAGGTGCAGGGACTGGAAAACCAGCCCGACCTGTTGCCGCTGATCGACACCTTTGTTGGCGATCTGGATATCCGCTATGTCTTTGATGCCGACAGCGGCTATCGGTATCTGACCGAGCGTGATCTGAAAACACTCAAACTCACGCGCGATCAATTGCCCGCATTGGCGCTGGCGAATCAGCGCCGCCTCTATCCCAAGATCACCGTCGAGCGCCCCACGCCGTCTGTCGGCATGTTCGCCAATGGCGGCGATCTGGAGCCGGGCAAAATGCTGGATTTTGATTTCTGGGAAAAAGAAAAATCCAGATTCGGCGGCGAGATCGTGTGTGCCGTGCCCGCGCGCGATGTGTGCTGGTTCACCGGCTTAAAGCCCGCCGACAACGTGAGCAATCTGCGCGCCAACACCGAGCGCGCGCACAAAGAGGCCGGCGAGCGCGCGATCTCGAAGCTGATGTACCTGTGGCGCAACAAACGCTGGGAAGTGCTCGAATAGCGCTTCAATCCACCTTGCCGATGTTGACGCGTTTTAGAAGATCAGCCCACACGCCGGTTTCGGTCTTGATATGCGCGGCAAGTTGTCGCGCATCCTGAGTCACGATCTCAAGTCCCACGCGTTCAATCGGCGTGCGCACATCGGGCAGCGCGAGGGTGCGCGTGGTGGTGTCGAAAATTGTTTTCACCACGGGCGCGGGCGTGCCCGTGGGCACAAAAAAACCAAACCACGAGGTTACGTCAAAGCCCGGGTAGCCCGATTCCGCGATAGTGGGTACCTCGGGCGCCTGTGCGGAACGCGTCGTGCCCGACATGCCCAGCGCCCGAATGCGGCCTGTCTTGACGTGCGGATGCAGCGACGCGAGACTGCCGAACAGCACCTGCACCTCGTTGCCCAGTATCGCCGCTGCTGCCGGGCCGCCGCCTTTGTACGGCACGTGGGTCATATTGATGCCGGAGCGCAGCTTGAAGAGTTCCGCCGCGAGATGGTGCGGGCTGCCGGCGCCCGCCGACGCGTAGTTGAGCGTGCCCTTTTGCGCTTTCGCGTATTCGACGAATTCTTTCAGAGAGTTCGTTTTGAGCGAGGCGTGCGCCACCAGCATGTATTGCGACGCGGCGAACATGTTGACCGGCCGCAAATCTTTTTCGACGCTGACCGGCAGTTTATAGAGCAACGGGTTCACCGTGATCTGCGAGCTCAAGGCGAGCAATATCGTGTGGCCGTCGGGCGCTGCACGCGCGACGATTTCGGTGCCGATATTGCCTGCGGCGCCGCCACGATTGTCGATCACCCATGGCCGGCCCAGCGCTTCGTGCAGCTTGGGGGCGAGTATGCGCGCGATGGCGTCCGAGGTGCCGCCCGGCGCAAACCCAAGCACCAGCCGCACCGGACGCTCAGGGTAGGCGGGCGCTGCCGCTTGCGCGAACGTCGGATACGCGCAGGCAACGAATGTGGCAATGTTCGCGTGAAGAGATTTCCGGTTCATCACACCCCCCTCGTCCATGTATTTATTTCACAAAATCGTAAACCGATTGGATGGGTTTGCCATCTTTAAAGGTGATGGGCTTGGTGACGCATTCGGTGAGATCGCCGGTGGTGGGAATCACCAGATTGTGCCGGCCGGGGCCGCCCGCGACGACAATGAAAATGCTCTCGGGTGATTTCACTACCGGCATGGTGGCTTCGTCGTCGCCGATGTCGATCCAGACTTTCGGCTCGGTGGCATGAAACCAGCCGCCGCGGTCGCGCGCGTGTTTGACTTTTTGCCGCGCATATTCAAACAGGGTTTGCTTGATGTCCTGCTTCGACCAGCCGAACGACGCCATGAAGCGCGCGCCCTCCGGCGCGAACACGATCATGTTTTCGCCCGGACGGTAAATGCCGTTGGTGCCCAGATGCGCCATGGTGGAGGCGACGGTGCCCAGATATCGCTGCGGTGTTTTGGCGACATGCTCGAAGGAGTTCACCGGACACTGGCCGGGGAATATCGTCACCGTGCTCACGTCGCGCGCGTAACCCATCTCGACATGCAGCGGGTCCCACGGACTTTCTTCCTCGTATTCGCCGATGCAAAAAGTGTAGCGCGCGGGCATGCCGTGCGTGGACATGTCGGTGATCTGCGGAATCGCGCCGCCGATATTGCGAAAGATCAGCCGCACCGCGCGGCCGATGGTGGCATTCGCGCGCCAGCCGGGGCCGAAGCATTGCCCGGCGCAATTCACATCCAGTTCTTTGCGAATCGGGCCGTTAATCAGCACCAGATGCGCCGCCGGATTGGTGGTGGTCTGGCGGCCATAGAGGTTGTATTTCTCCTCCATCGACGCCTGCACGGCGGTGAGCACCACCGGAAAGTATTCCGGCTTGCAGCCGGCCATTACGCAGTTGATCGCCAGCAACTCGAGGGTGGCCTCGGCATTGCGCGGCGGCAGCTCGCACAATACCTCACCCGGCGCGCGGTCGGTAAAGCGCAGCATTTCCGCCACCGCATCCTCGGTCGGCGGAATGATCGGCAGCCCGTCCGTCCAGCCGCGCTCGTGAAACAGGTTGTTGATGTCGCGCACCGATCCCGGCACGCGCAATTGCTCGATGGTAAACAGTTTGGGGCCGCTCACACGTGATCCTTTTTATCAGCGACCAGCGCGCGCGTGACCGCGGCGGCGATCTGGTCGAATATGGCGTCGGCGCTGACGCGCAACTCATCTTCCGACATCGACACGATGGGGTGCGGCACCACCGAGTAAGCAAGATCGGGCTGCTTGAGCAACCGCCGCTGCGTTTCGGTGGACTTCACAAAACCCGAGGTCACGATGGTGGCGGTCGCCACGCCGCGTTTCTCAAGTTCTACACTGTCGTGGACACTCCACGACGTGCAGGAGCCTCAATCCGCGATGCCGGTGACCACCGCCTGACATCGCG
Organism: Bordetella parapertussis; assembly: GCA_945893125.1. GTDB lineage: Bacteria > Pseudomonadota > Gammaproteobacteria > Burkholderiales > SG8-41 > UBA5216. The sequence continues at coordinate 13,762 of CAMDDY010000015.1, read as the reverse complement.
CCGCAAGATCATCGAGCATGGGTTTGGGCGCGCCCTTGCCGGCTTCGGGCTTTTTCATGCGCACGAATTGCGCACCGTGAATTTTTTCTGCCAGACGTTGCTGCAATCGATCCAGCACTTGCGCCGAATTGTGTTTGTGGTTGTCGAGCAGGCCGATGACGAATGGCGAGCCGGCGGCGCGAGATACGGGCGCGGCATTCCGGTTCTTCGCCGTGGATTCCTTGCCGACGGGGACGAATACCAGTGTGCCGTTGGCGGTATTTTCGAGGGTGCTCATGGGTTTGGGGTTTCCGGTTGATGGCTGATGGATAGCTGATTGATAGCTCACCGCGCTTGAATTTACAATGATAGTCCCGCGCGTTCCAGCCGCGTTCCGGTTACATTGACGTACAGTGGGCGTGTGAATTCGAAGATGAGTTGAATTAATAAAAAACGTTTAAAAACAAATACTTATATAATTACACCCCCAACGGGGATTTACTCTGTAGGCGTGGTGCGATGGCAACGCGAAAGTTCAAGGAGAACAACATGTTCAAAATATTGGGAATCGTTATCGCGCTGGCTATCGCCGGCATTCTGGTTTTTGCCATGACCAAGCCCGACACCTTTTGGGTGCAACGCTCGGTCGGCATCAAGGCGCCGCCGGAGAAAATTTTCGCGCTGATCAACGACTTCAAGGCATGGGAAACTTGGTCGCCGTGGGAGAAAAAAGATCCGGCGATGAAGCGCACGTTTGGCGCCATCACCAGCGGCAAGGGCGCGCAGTATGCATGGGAGGGCAACAAGGATGTCGGTCAGGGCAGCATGGAAATCACCGAGGTCGTGCCGTCATCCAGGATCGTGCTCAAGCTTGATTTTTTGAAGCCGTTCGAGGCGCACAACACGGTTGAATTCACGCTGGCGGCGCAGGGCGATACCACTACGGTCACCTGGGCGATGCATGGCCCGGCGAATTTCATGTCCAAACTGATGCAGGTCTTCATGAGCATGGACAGCATGGTGGGCAAGGATTTCGAGGCGGGACTGGCCACTCTGAAAGTTGTCGCGGAAAAATAAATTCACAAAGGAGCCGACATGAACACTAGGCGTGTACTGAAACAACGCAAGCCGACCGGCGGGCGTAAACACCGCACGGTAGTGCTGGTCGCCACGCGCAAGGGCGCATGGTTGTTGCACGGCGACGCATCGCGAAGAAAATGGCGTGTCGATGGCCCGCATTTTTTGGGTCACACCATCAGTCATTTGGTGCTCGACCCGCGTGACAAACGAACGCTGCTGGCGGCGGCGAAAACCGGGCATCTCGGCCCGACGGTTTTTCGTTCGACCGACATGGGCAAGACGTGGAAGGAGGCTGTGCAGCCGCCGGCTTTCGCCAAAGCGCCCGAGGGGGAAAGGGGCCGCAGTGTCGATCACACATTCTGGCTGACACCCGCGCACGCCAACGAGCCCAATGTGTGGTACGCGGGCACGAGCCCACAGGGATTGTTTCGCTCGGCGGATGGCGGCGTGACCTGGGCGCCGTTTTCAACCATCAACGATGATCCGCAGTACCGCGAGTGGATGGGCACGGTGCAGGACGGCACGCCCGACGGCCCGAAACTGCATTCGCTCATCGTCGATCCGCGCGACGCCAAGCACCTGTATTTCGGCATGTCCGGCGGCGGCGTGCATGAGTCGCTCGATGGCGGCAACACCTGGCGCGTGCTGATTAACGGCATGGAAGTGGTGCAGGGTTTCGGCCTCGATTCCTCGAATCCGACGTGTCACGATCCGCATTGTTTACGCATGGCGCCGAGCAATCCGGATCGTATTTACCAGCAGAATCACTGCGGCATCTATCGCATCGACCGGCCGTCGGATACGTGGGTGCGTATCGGAAAATCGATGCCGAAAAAAGTCGGCGACGTGGGATTCCCGCTGGTGGTGCATCCGCGCGATGACAACACGGCGTGGGTTTTTCCTATGGATGACGATGGCCCCAAGGTCGTCCAGGATCGCCAGCGTGAGCAGAAACATTTTTATACCGACCGGCACGCGTTTGCCCAGCAGCGACAGCACGCCGAGCGCAAATGCAATACCCGCCGCCATCGCGATTGCGCCGCCGGCGGCCACCGCGCCGATACCGTCAATGTTCATGCCGTCCATGAAGAGCAACACGAACAGCAGTGCCAGCGTCCCGATGAGCAGGGCCGCCTTCTGCGGGACGTTCATGAAAACCTCCCGCCGCGACAGGGTTGTTCCTTGGTGGACGCGGCGCGGTCGCCGTGGTTGTCGAAGGGCATGATGAATCTCCGTTTTGTCCGGTTGCAATGCGATCTGGCCGCAGTGTAGGAAAACCGGAGACATCTAACAAATCGAATATAATTGAAGTATTGCTCCAATTTTTCGATGAGTCGGCCCATGGCGTCGTTGAACTACAAACATCTGCGTTACTTCTGGACGGTGGCCAAGGCGGGCAGCATCATTCGCGCCAGCGAGCAGTTGCACGTCACGCCGCAGTCGATCAGCGGGCAGTTGACGGAATTGCAGGCTTCACTTGGCGCCGAGCTGTTCCGCCGGGCCGGGCGAGGTATCGAGCTGACCGACGCGGGCCGCCGCATCCTGAGCCATGCGGAAGAAATTTTCAGCCTTGGCGACGAACTGATCGAGGCGCTGCGGGACAAGAAGGCGGTGAACGCCTTTCCGTTCCGCATAGGCATCTCCGACTCGGTTCCCAAATCGATTGCCTATCACGTTGTCGAGCCGTTGCTGCACCTAGAGGAGCCGATGCGTTTGATTTGCCGCGAGGGTCGCCTGGTGTCGCTGTTATCGGAACTGTCGGTACATCGCCTCGACATGGTGATCGCCGACCGTCAGATGCCCGCCGATGTCAGGGTGAAGGCCTACAGCCATTTGCTTGGCACGAGCGATCTCACGGTGTTCGGGGTGCGCGCGCTGTTGAAGTCGCTAAAGGGCGAATTTCCGAAGTGTCTCGACCGGGCGCCCTTTCTTTTGCCAGGCGAGGGCGTCGCCACCCGCCCGGCGCTGGAACGGTGGTTCGAGTCCGCGGGCGTTGCGCCGCGCGTGGTGGGCGAATTCGACGACGGTGCGCTGATGAAGGCGTTCGGGCAAAGCGGCGCGGGCTTGTTCGCGGCGCCCAGCGCGATTGCCAATTACGTGTGCGAGCAGTACGGCGTGGCGGTGGTGGGGCGCATCGACGCCGTGAAAGAGGAACTTTACGCGATTACCACCGAGCGCCGTATCCGCCATCCAGCGACCATCGCGGTGTGCCAAGCCGCGGCACGGGAGGTGTTCGCGGTCGCCGCCAAGCGCGGCAAGGCGGCCGCGCGTTGACGTGCCGTATCAGTAACCACCCTTGTCCGCCGGCGCGAGCGGATTCAGCGGCGTCCAGCCGGTCAGGCGACCGACCTCGGCTTTCATGTAATTCGACATCGCGGAGCGATCCGTGCCGAGCATCACCATCTGAAAGCCCTGATCCAGATAACGCTGGGTGAATTTCGAGCTGGCGGTGTGCATACCGGCGATTTTGTTGTGACGCTTGCAGGTTTCAAGAATGCGGTTGACGGTGGCGATGTGCTTCGGTTCGTCGTTGTCCATCACCGGCGGCAAGCCGAGCGCCAGCGCCAAATCGGTGGGGCCGATGTAGGCCGCATCGACGCCGGGCGTGGAAATAATTTCGTCCATCTTCTCGATGCCTTCGGCGGTCTCGATCATCACCGCGCAGACGATTTCATCGTTGGCATGTTTCTGATAATCGGCGCCGGCGTATTGCATCACCCGGTTGGGCCCGTTGCTACGCATGCCCACCGGCGGATAGCGGCAGGCGGCCACCGCCTGTTCGGCCTCTTTGCGGTTGCTCACCATCGGCACGATCACGCCGTAAGCGCCGGCGTCCAGCACTTTCATAATCATCGACGGCTCGTTCCACGGCACGCGCACGAAGGGCGTCACGTTGGTGGTGGAGATCGCGGTCAGCATCGGCACGGTGTCCGAATAATCGATGCAGCCGTGCTGCATATCGACGCACAACCAGTCGAGCCCGGTATGCGCCATGACCTCGGCCTGAAAGCAGTGGGGAATCGACAGCCACCCGCCGACCGCCGGTTTGCCTTCACGCCAGAGTTTTTTAATACGGTTGATGCGCATGGGGGTTCCTTTGAATGGGAGGGTAGAAAGTCATTGCGGATTGTACAGCCCGGATGGGCAATGCGGTTGACCGTTCACCAAGCGGGCGATACATTGCGTGCGCAGTGTCCCCACGGAGGTCTCCATGCATCGAACTGTTTTCAAAATCAGCATTGCCGCACTTGCGCTGCTTTCCGGCGGCGCGCTGGCGCAATCGAAAGCCAACCCGCAAAGTTACCCCACGCGTCCGGTGCGCATGATCGTGCCCAATCTCGCGGGCAGCGCCACCGACACCGTGGCGCGCATGGTGGCGCAGCGCCTCACCGAGGCGTGGGGTTATCAGATCGTGGTGGACAACCGCGCCGGCGCCAGCGGCATGATCGGCCACGAGTTAACGGCGCGTGCCGCGGCGGATGGTTATACGCTGCTGATGTCCACCTCGGCGGGCCTCATCATCACGCCGATGCTGACCAAGGCGCCGTACGATTCTGCGCGCGACTTTGCACCGGTGTCGCTGGTGGTCGTCAGTCCGCAAATGCTGGTCAGCCATCCGGGGCTTGGGGCTACGAATGTGGAGGAACTGGTGGCGCTGGCGCGCGCAAAACCGGGGCAGCTGAATTGCGCGTCGCCCGGTACCGGCACCTCCAATCACCTCGGCTGTGAAATGCTGAAGGTAATGGCGAAAATCAATTTCCTGCACGTACCGTATAAAGGCACCTCGCTGGCGGTCAATGACGTAGTGGGCGGGCAGGTGCAATTCATGTTCAACAGCATGCCGGCGGTGTGGCCGCTGGCCAAGGCGGGCAAGCTGCGCGCGCTGGCGCACGCCGGCACGAAACGCTCACCGGCTGCGCCTGACGTGCCGACGATGGCGGAAACCATACCGGGCTTTCAATGCATTACCTGGTATGCGTTAATCGCGCCGCGCGGTGTGCCACCCGTGATTGTGGCGCGGGTCAACGGTGAGTTGGTCAAAATGCTCGCCGATCCATCGTTCGCCAAGCGTTTGTCGGATCAGGGGCAGGAGCCGCAGTCCAGCACGCCGGCGGAACTCAGTGCGTATATGCGCGCAGAATCGGAACGCTGGGCGGGCGTGCTCAAAGCGGCGGGACTGTCGGTGACGAAGTGAACCAGAGCCGGTCAATCGAGGAGAAACCATGCTGTCATTTGATGTGAAAAACCCGGGATTACATGAGCTCGTTGCATCCGATGCATCCATTGAGCGCATCGCGGGCGGACTGATTTTTACCGAGGGGCCGGTGTGGCGCAAGCGCGATAACACGCTGCTGTTCAGCGATATACCCAACAAGCGCATTGTGCGCTGGCGCCGCTTGCCGGAAGGCCCGGAGCTCACCACGTTTGCCACCGGGTGCTCGAATGGCCTTACGCTGGATCGCCAAGGGCATGTGCTGGTGGCCGGGCACGGCGGACGTGATGTCGCGCGTTTTGCCGATGAGGGCAAGCGTACCGTGGTGCTGGACCGGTTTCAGGACAAGCTACTCAACAGCCCAAACGATATCGTGGTCAAATCCGATGGGGCGATTTATTTTACCGATCCGCCCTACGCGGTGCGCGGCGCCGCGCCCGGTTCGGTGCGCCCGGAGGGCTGGTGGGACGCGCCGATTCCCGGCAAGGAACAGCCCTGCAACGGGGTGTATCGCATCGCACCCGATGGCACGCAGCAACGGCTGGTGGATGACATCGCGTTGCCCAATGGATTGGCGTTTTCGCCGGATGAATCCGTTCTGTATATCGATGATTCCGCGCGCAAGCACATCCGCGCCTTTGACGTGCGCGCCGATGGCAGCCTCTCCAACAGCCGCGTGCTGCTGGATATGAATTCGGGTGACCCTGGCGTGCCGGATGGGCTGAAGGTGGATGTGCAGGGCAATGTATTCTGCACCGGGCCGGGTGGCGTGTGGGTGTGCCGCGCGGATGGCACTTTCCTTGGCCGCATGATTCTGCCGGAACTGCCCGCCAATCTGGCATGGGGCGAGGATGGCAGCGTGCTTTTTGTCACCGCGCGCACCAGTGTATACCGCATTCAAACCAAGACTCGTGGCGTGCTTCCTGGTTAGCGCCTGGTTAAACCGCTCGCAGCCGACTACAACCCGACTAAGGAGACCCTCTTGAACAAGCCTCTCGCGCAAAGTGTTGTCGATCCCGAACGCATTCCGTACCAAAAACCGCAGCCGCGCGACATGCGCCCCGACATGGTGATACACGACGCGATGAGTCAGCAAGACCCGCGCGTATGGGTGCCGCTGACCGCGCATATCGCCGTGCGCCCGCTGCAATTTAACGTCACGCAAGGCCAGTACACGCATGTGATGCGCGTTACCAAGGCGGGCATGATCGCGCGACATCGTCATTCGGGCGGCGTACATGCGTGGGTGTTCAAGGGGCGCTGGTTGTATCTGGAACACGATTGGGTGGCCGAGGAAGGCAGCTACATTTACGAGCCGCCGGGCGAGACGCACACGCTGGTGGTGCCCGAGGGCTGCACCGAAATGATCACGCTGTTTCAGGTGACCGGCAGCTTGATGTATGTCGATCCGCAGGGTGTATCGACCGGCTACGACGACGTGTTCACGCGACTCGACAAGGCGCGCGCGCATTACACGGCGGTTGGGCTGGGTGAAAACTACGTAGACCGGTTTATACGTTAAAAAATCGTTGTACCGAGATAATTTTTCGGAAAAGGAATCTGCATGAGTTTTTTCTGGAAGGGCCGTCTGGGCGAGAAGCCAAGCGATCTGCTCAAGCACTATTACGCGGAAACCATGCGCGAGCCACTGTTTTTGGAGGCTTTGCATCAGTGGGACAAAGCGCAGGTGGTGGTGCTCGGCGAGCAGGGCATTGCGCCGCCCGAGGCGACACGCTCGCTACTGCATGCCATTACGGAAATGGAAAAGGAAGGCGTCGTTGAGGCGCGCAAGGCCTTGTGGAATGTCATCCACGGCGGCGAGGAGTACATGCGCAAGCACTGCGAGGAGGAGCAATCCGGCTGGCTGCATCTGGGACGTTCCAGCCCGAGCATACGAGTGGTGGCGTCGCGCATTGCGTTTCGCGATTTGCAGATTCAGATCATGGCCTCGGCATTGGATTTGCGCGCAAAAATTATCGATGTGGCCGAGCAGCATCTTGAAACGCTGATGCCGGGCTACAGTTACATCCAGCACATTGAGCCGGGCACGCTGGGTTTTTATCTCATGTCGTTTGTCGAGCCGCTTGAACGTGATTTCCAGCGTTTTGCGCTGGCCTACAAGAACACCAACATCAGCGCGGTCGGCACCGGCGCCGCGTATGGCATCGAGTTTCCGCTGGATCTTGAACGCTTCGACGAGTTGCTGGGCTTCGAGGCGGCGCCATGGAATGCGCGTGATTCCATCCGCAACTACGATTACATGATCGAAACGTACATGGCCTTGGCGTTGATGCACAACACGCTGGGGCGCGTGGCGATGGATTTCCTGATATGGCACAGCAGCGAGTTTGATTTTATCGAGCTGCCGGGGCGTCTGAGTATTACCTCCAGTATTTCGCCGCAGATGCGCATACCCTATGTGCTGGAATTCATACACGGCACCAGCGGGTTGATCGCGGGCAGGCTGATGGGCGCGCTGGCCATTACCAAGACCGCGTCCGACCAGCTTGAGATGGCGACGATGCTGCCCGCCGAATTCTGGAAATGCGCGGATGAATCCCGCCGCGCGATGGATGCGATGGTGGATGCGCTGGGCGACATGAAGGTAAACAAGGCGCGCATGGCGCAGTGCGCAAACGACTACTGGTCGCAGGCGAGCACGGTGGTGGGGTTTTTGGTGAAGGAGCACGGCATGTCGTACCGCACTGGCCATCAGGTTCTCGCGTTGATGATGCAGGACGTGGCGGATCGCAATATTCCGCCCTCGAAAGTGACGCCGGATGTGCTGGAAAATGCCGTGGAGAAATATACCGGTCGTCGTATCAGCGTTACCCAGCAGAAGCTGGACCGGCTTTTTGACGCCATGCATTGCGTGCGTGAACGCAAGTATCGCGCGGGCGCGGCGCCGGAGCGTGTGGCCGAACACGTGGCTGCGGCGCGCGAACAACTGGCGCGTGACCGGCAGTTTGTGACGCAGAAGGTTGCGGCCATTGCTGCGTCACGCAATCGCCTCGACAGCGCGTTTGACGCGTTGCGACGCAAACACGCGTGATCGCGGGGAGATAATCATGCGGCCCATCAAGGCGCTCGCCATTGCGGTTTTGCTGCTGCCAGTGAGTTCGTTGCACGCGGCGCAGAATGTGTATCCCGACAAGCCGATACGCATCATCGTGCCGTTTGCGCCCGCCGGTTCGACGGATATTCTGATCCGAACCGTCAGTCAAAAACTGACGGAACAACTGGGGCAATCCATCGTGATCGATAACCGCGGCGGCGGAGGCGGCGCTATCGGTGCGGCACTCGCGGCGAAAGCCGCACCGGATGGCTATACCGTGATGGCGACCACCAGCGGCGTCATCGTGGTGAATTCGAGCCTTTACCGTAAACTGGCCTATGACCCCATCGCCGACTTTGCACCCGTGACGTTGGTCGCGTCGCTGCCCAATATGCTGGTTGTCAGTGCGGCATTTGCGGCGGGCAGTGTTAAGGAACTGATCGCGACGGCGAAAGCCAGACCCGGCGCCTTGACCTATGCCTCGGGCGGCAACGGCACCTCAAACCATCTTGCCGGAGAGCTGTTGAAGTTTCTGGCGGGCGTGAATTTGACACATGTGCCGTACAAAGGCGGCGGCCCGGCCGTGCTGGCCACGATCAGCGGTGAAGTGTCCCTGCTGTTCGCAACCATGCCGTCGGCGATGCCGCAGGTGAAGGCCGGCAAACTGAAGGCGCTCGCGGTGACCAGCCGCAAGCGCTCGGATGCGATGCCGGATTTGCCGACCATGATCGAAGCCGGTGTCAAAGACTTTGAAGTTTCGACCTGGATAGGCGTGCTGGCGCCGCGCGGTACGCCGGTTGCTTACGTCAGCAGGCTCAATGCTGAAATTGCAAAATCGTTGCAGGCGCCACAGGTGGCGGCGCGATTGCGCGCGGAAGGCTACGATCCCGTGGGGAACTCGCCCGCGGAAATGGCTGCGCTCATCCGTTCCGAATCGGCGATGTGGGCGCGGGTTATCAAGGCTGCCGGCATCAACGCGGACTAGCTGCAAGGTCACGTTGTTCACAAGGAAGTAATCATGAAAACTATTCCTGGCGCTGGATTGTCGGCATTGCAACCGCATCAAGCGCCCGCGATGACCTGCGCCGGCATGGGCGCTTTGCTGGCGATTACATTTCTGGCGACGCCGCAATTCGTGGCCGCGCAACCCGCTTCGACAGGCTCGGCACAGGTTTTCCCCGTGCGCGCGATGCGGCTGGTCGTGCCGTTCGCGCCCGGCGGTTCCACCGACACGCTGGCGCGCATCGTCGGTCAGCGGCTGACGGAAAGCCTCGGTCAGCCGGTGGTGGTGGACAATCGCCCGGCGGCAGGCGGCATTGTCGGCGCCGATCTGGTGGCGAAATCGCAGCCCGATGGTTACACCTCGCTGGTGGGCGCGATTTCCACCATGGCGATTGCCCCGGCGCTGTTTGCAAAACTGCCGTACCACGCGCTGAATGATTTTGCGCATGCCGGGCTGTGGGTGACGTTTCCGCTGGCGATGATCGTGCCCGCAGGCTCGCCGATGACCAGTCTCAAGAGTTTTATCGATCAGGCGCGCGCCAAACCCGGCGCGCTGCGCTTCGGTGCGCAGGGCATCGGCACCTCGTCGCATGTGTTTGCCGAATGGATGAACAGCCTCGCGAAAATCAAAGTGGTGATCGTGCCCTACAAAGGTGGCGGCCCCGCGTTAACGGGCGTGCTGGCGGGCGAGGTGGATTACGCGATGGTCGCGGTGTCCACCGCGATTGCCCAGGTGCAGGCGGGCAAGATACGCGCGCTCGGCGTCACCAGCGCGCAAACCACGCCGCATCTGCCGAATACGCCCTCCATCGCGAGCGTAATTCCAGGGTACGACGCGCTGAATTTTCATGGATTGCATTTGCCGGCTCACACGCCCGCGGCCATCGTTGCGCGCCTTAACAGCGAAACGGCAAAGATATTAAAGCGCGCGGACGTGGCGGAAAGACTCAACGGTTTTGCGATGGATATCAGCGCCGGCTCGCCGGAACACTATCGCGCGTTTATCAAGGCGCAGATCGAGCAGTGGGGGCCGGTGGTCAAAAGCTCCGGCATGCGGGCCGAATGACGAATGAGCATTCCCCAGTCACGTTGCCGCAAGGTATTGTGGTAAAACCCGATTTCTAATCGGGCAACAATCAGGAGATAGTGAAATGCGACTCAAAGGCAAGACGGCGCTCATCGCGGGCGCCAGCCGCAACATCGGCAGAGAGATCGCCGTGACGTTTGCGCGTGAAGGCGCCGACGTTATTCTGGTGGCGCGAACGATGAGCGACGATCTCACGCAGGCGGCCAGGGAATGCGCGGCGTTTGGCGTGCAGGCGCTGCCGGTGGCCGCTGATGTGGGTGATCACGAGCAGGTGAACCGCGCGGTGCAAACGAGCCTTGACCGGTTCGGCAAGGTGGATGTGGTGATGAGCGTGGCCGCGATACGCCCGCACAAACCGTTTTGGGAGATCGGCTACGACGAGTGGCATCAGGTGCTGGCGGTGAATCTGTACTCGACGTTTTATCTCGCCAAGGCGCTGGCGCCGCACTGGATCAAGCGCTGCGCGCCGGCCAGCATTGTTGCGGTGGGCGGCATGGCGTCGCTGACCACGCAACCCAATCGCGCGCACGTGGTCGCGTCAAAAACGGGCCTCTACGGGCTGATCAAATCGTTGGCGCTGGAACTCGGGCCGTACCAGGTGCGCGCCAATCTGCTGGCCGCGGGATTGATCGGCACCGAGCGGCGTAATCCGGAGTGGTATCCCGAAGGTGGCGGCGTGCCGCACGGCATGGTCAGCGATAAACCCGACGGCACGCCGACCGGACGCGCGGACGGGTCGCCGCTTAAACGTATCGGTACCACGCAGGAGGTGGCGAACGTGGCGTTGTTTTTGGCGTCGGACGAATCTTCTTTTGTCACCGGTGATCGTATAGTGTGTGCCGGCGGACGCTACATGTAGCACTTCGACAGGGCGAACGGGATCCATGTGAATAGTTTAGTTATCAGTGCTTTGCTCCTTGGCGCAGGTGCAGCGCTTGCACAGCCGTTCCCCGGCAAGCCGGTCCGCATCGTCACCGCCGAAGCCGGCGGCGGTAATGATTTCACCGCGCGTGCCATCGCGCGCGGGTTGGCGGACAGCATGGGCCAGCAATTTATCGTGGAAAATCGTGGCGGGGCCGGCGGCATTATCGCCGCTGAAGTCGTGGCACGGGCGCCGGCCGATGGTTATACGCTGCTGGTCTACGCCAGCAATATCTGGATCATTCCGTTGTTGAAAAAAATTGTGCCTTACGATATGAACCGGGATTTTGCGCCGATCACGTGGGCCGCGCGCTCGCCCAGTACGCTGGTGGTGCATCCTTCGCTGCCGGTAAAGTCCGTCAAAGATCTCATTGACATTGCCAAAGCCAAACCGGGGCAACTCAACTATGGTTCGGGCGGCTCGGGCGCCACCACGCATCTGGCGGCGGAGTTATTCAAGTCCATGGCGGGCGTCAACATCGTGCGCGTGACCTACCGCGGAAACGCCCCCGCGCTCAATGATCTGATCGCCGGGCAAACCCAAGTGATGTTTATCACTGCGGGCGCGGTCGCGCCGCATATCGGCTCAGGTCGGTTACGCGCATTGGCGGTTACCAGCGCGCAGCCGAGCGCACTGTCTCCCGGTCTGCCGACGGTGGCGTCGGCGGGACTACCGGGTTATGAGTCGCTGTCGATCTATGGCGTATTCGCGCCGGCCAAAACAGCAGTGGCGATCATCCAGCAGTTGAACCGGGAAATGGTGCGCGTGCTCAACCGCGCCGACGTGAAGGAGCTGTTTTTAAATTCGGGCATGGAAGTGGTCGGCACTACGCCGGACGCATTTGCAGCGGCGATAAAATCGGATGTGGCGCGCATGAGCAAAGTGATCAAGGACGCCGGGATACAGGCCGAGTAAACGGGCGGGTATGCCCGGCAGTCGATGCGTTATTGCATTTCTATTTCAATAAAGTTGTCATTGCCCGAGCGTAATAAACGGTAAAAAGCGCCGCAATTGATGCTCTAATGAAATGGAATTGGTATTACGGCGGAGGATATTGCGATGCGATTCAAACGCGAGGCGGTGGCTTTGGCGACCGTAATGCTGCCGGTGCTGGCGATGGCGCAAGCTTATCCAAGCAAACCCATCCGCGTGGTGTTGCCCGTTCCGGCGGGCGGCACGCCGGACGTGCTGGCGCGCACGGTCGCGCCGGGCATGGCGGCCTTGCTCGGACAGCAGTTGGTAATCGACAACCGCGGCGGCGCGGGCGGGCGCATCGCGGCTGAAATGGTGGCGACTGCCGCGCCCGATGGTTATACGGTATTCATGTCCAGCCCGCCGTGCCTGACGATTCTGCCGCACATGTCGAAGGTGCCGTACAACACACTCACCGATTTTGTGCCGGTCAGTTTGATTTCCACCGGGCCGATGTTGCTGCTGACGCATGCATCGTCGCCCATCGCCAATACCAAAGACCTGATTGCGCGCGCCAAGGCGGCGCCCGGCAAGCTCAACTATTCCACCGCGGGCAACGGCACCGCCAACCATATCGGCATGGAAATATTCAAGGGCATCGCGGGCATCAACATCACGCACGTGCCGTACGCGGGCGCGCCGCAATCGGTGATTGATCTCATCGCAGGCCGCGTGGATGTGATGCTGAACTCGATTCCGCCGGCGTTGCCGCATGTTAAAAGCGGAAAAATGCGCGCATTGGCATTGGCGGGTGCTGCGCGTTCATCATTGCTGCCCGAAGTGCCGACCGTTGATGAAGCCACGGGGCTGCGCGGCGTACAGGCTGGTAGCTGGATTGGATTGCTGGTGCCCGCCGGCACGCCGCGCGCTATTGTGGCGCGGCTTAACGCGGTGGCGGTACAGGTGGTACAGTCGTCCGATACGCGCGCGCGGTTGATCGCGCAGGGCAGCGACCCAGTGGGGAACAGCGCGCAGGAGTTTGCAGCGTTTTTGCGTGCCGATTATGAGACGAATGGTGCGGCGGTGAAGGCGTCGGGGTTGAAGGTGGAGTGAGATTGTCAAGTATCGGTGGCTAGTACGCCGTAGTGGCGGAATGTGGTCAACTACTCGAAATTGAAATGGTTGTACGGACGACACTGAATGTCGTGTTTGGTGAATTTTCTTTTTGGATTGCATGCTGTAGAAGTTGGGACTTGATCTGACAGCCAGTGTCAGAACGCACCTCGGGAGACGGGCTACTCCCGGCCAACTTACGACGGTGAAGGTGGTTTTCGGAAATGACTGCTCATCGGCCTTATGTGGTGTCGGGTAGCCGGACGCGGTCACCCGCGTCCGGCCCCCTAAGAACCGTGCATGCGCCTTTCGGAGCACACGGCTCAAGCCTCTACAAAGGCATCTTGCAACACCCGGTTACACAGCGTAATTTTCGGCGTAATGAGAATACCGATGGCA
>CAMDDY010000014.1 GCA_945893125.1 Bordetella parapertussis | reverse complement strand
GCCTCGCGGCGCTGGATGCGGAACCAGCGGGCGGAACGAGCAAGGCGTTCGCGGAGTTTTTGATTGCCGAGCGCGTGAAGTGGGGCGCGGTGGTGAAAGACGCGGGGATTAAGCCGGAGTAACGTTGCAATTTGCGCTCCATTGCCGATCACGCGTCTTCACGGAAGCACCAATGCGCTGCGCCCTTCGACAAGCGCAGAGCCTGCCCCGGACTCGATCCGGGGGCAGGCTTATTGACGCCCTGCGAAAATCACTTCGCCGGAATCACCGGCAGCAACACCGCCGCCGGGTACCGCGGCCCAAAATGCAACGTCACCTTGCCGCCGAAAATCTCCGGCGGGCGATCCACCGGGTCGTCGTGCATGAAGGGGCCGCAGCCGCTCATCGGATTTTTCATGTTGGAGAGTGATGCCGCCGACTGGCCGTGATCGTAATCCTTGCCGCGTATGGTGAGCGCGATGCGATGGCCCTTGGGCACGACGATGCAGCTGGGCCAGATTTCGATATCGAGTTCATAAACTTCGCCCGGCGTCAGCGGCTGTTTTTCGTCGTGCGTGTGATATGGGCGATAGGGTAGTGAGCGCGCTTTGTCGAGTTTGCGGTGCGAAGCGCGCAGCCAGCCTTGCGCAATCGGCGTCTTGGGATCGAGCGCGCCCTGGAACAACACTTCTTTTCCCGCCGGATCGAACACGCGCAGGATCACAAACAAATCCGCGTCGCTGGTCGATGACGAGACAAAGAGTTTCAGCGCCGACGGGCCGGTGATTTCGGTTTCATTTTCCAGCGGTGGTGTGGTGAAAGTCACGCCGTCGCCCATGGCTTCGTAAGTAATTGTTTTTATTGCATTATTTACATCGCCATTCAAACCCATGTTAGCCGGATCGAGATAAAAATTCGTCCACTGCGTGCGCGCAATCGGCCATTCGTTTTCATGGCGCAGCACAAACTTTTCACCGGGATGGCGTATCTGCAATTGCACCTTCGGCTGTTGGTCCCAACCATTCGGTTTGCCCTTCAAAAAATAATCGAAGAATTTTTTTTGCAGGCCCACACCGTAGTCGGTGTAGAACGGCGCCCAGTGCGAGCCGCCGTGCGCCTCCAGCCACTTTTGTGTTGAGGCCGCGTGCATATAGCCCTCGAAGTTGCCGCGCGGATGCAGGCCTTGCCCGCCCCAGTTGGCGGCGGACAACAAGGGTACCGTCACCTTGGACAGGTCGCCGCTGCGTTCGCGGTAGTACGGGCCGTCGAGATGGTTTGCACTCAGGTTGGCCCACATGTTTTCGCGATTGTTCACCAGCTCGGCATCGCTTAATGTCTCCGGGCCGCACGCCAGCTCACCGGTGAGCGGGCTGCGCGTGCCGTGTTCGCCCACGCCGTGCTGCACGGTTTTGACCTGCATCTCCTGCCAGTTTTTGCGAAACACGCAGATGATGCCGCCGTGGTGCGTGGAGTCACGGTAGTTATCCACCCAGCCTTCCCACACGCAGATGGCGGCGAGATGCGGCGGCTGGGTCGCGGCGGCGCGCCATTGATTGGCGCCGTAATACGAAATGCCGTTCAATCCAATTTTGCCGCTGCACCACGGCTGCACTGCCGCCCATTCGATGCAGTCGTGAAAATCCTTATTCTCTCTCGCGTCGTTGTGGCACAAAAACCCAGGCGAACGTCCCGCGCCGCGTGAATCGACGCGCACTACCGCATAACCATCCGGCACCCACTTTTCGGGATCGACGACTTCCCAGTTTTGATATTTGTTGCTGCTGCCCGCCACCGCATCGGGGTTTTCGCGGCACATGATTTCCCACGCGGTTTTGTAACCCTCCTGAAACGCGAGGCCCTTGCCGTAAGGGCCGTAGCTCATGATCGCGGGGTATTTGCCGTCTGCGACCGGGCGAAAAATATCGGCGCGCAACACGATGCCGTCGTCCATGGTGATGGGCACATCCCAGTCGATGCGCATGTTGTCGCGGATTTCGGATTTGTGGGTGGTCATGGTTGCGTTCCTGAATGGAGAGGGAGGTGCGCTTGGAAATAAAACCTTAGACGCAGATTAACGCAGATTTTCGCAGATGACTTCACCAAAGGAACGGAATTTAATCTGCGTAAATCCGCGTAAATCTGTGTCAAAAAGCTTTTGCAGTTAATCCACTTTCGCGCCAATCACCTTGACGATCTTCGCGTATTTATCATTCTCCGCGCGGATGTAGGCCGCGAATTCCCCGGGGGTGCTGCCCACCACGTCGTAGCCCAGCGTTTCAAACTGCGCCTTGGTTTCGGGATTGCGCGTCACCTTGACCAGCGCCTCATGCAGGCGGGCGATGATGTCCTTCGGCGTGTGAGTGGGCACGAGCATGCCGAACCACGTGTTCACTTCATAACCCGGTACACCGGCTTCGTTCAGCGTGGGCACGTCGGGCAACTGCGGTGAACGGCGCGCGCTGGTGATGCCGAGCAGGCGCACGCGGCCGGACTTGACGTGCTGTATCACCGGCGGAATGGAGTTCAGCATCATATGCACGCCGTTGCCGCCGATCACGTCGGTGACGGCCTGCGGCGCGCCTTTGTAGGGCACGTGCGTGATGTTCACGCCGGCCATGTTCTTGAAGAGTTCCATCGCGAGATGGTTAATCGCGCCGTTGCCCGCCGAGGCGTAATTCCATTTGCCGGGTTGCGCCTTCGCCAGCGCGAGCAGTTCTTTCACTGTTTTGGCCGGCACCGACGGATGCACGATCAGCAGAAACGGCCCGATACACGTGAGGCTCACCGGCACAAAATCGCGCAGCGTGTTGTAAGTTACATTTTTTTGCAGATGCGGCAGGATGGTGAGCGACCCTGGGCTGCTGAAAAATAGCGTGTAGCCGTCGGGTGTCGCGCGCGCGGCAAGTTCCGCGCCGATCAAACCGCCCGCGCCGCCGCGATTGTCCACCACCAGTTGCTGGCCGAGAATCGCCGACAGGCCGGGCGTGACCATGCGCGCCACCACATCGGGCGTTCCGCCTGCCGGCACCGGGGCGATGACGCGTATCGGTTTGTTGGGCCAATTCTGCGCCGAAGCGAGTGTTGCAATCGTAAGCGTGAGCAGCGTCGCGAGGCATCGGGAGATTTTCATAGTGGCGTGATCGTAACCTAAAATATCAAACCGCAGACGGGTGTCCATGTGTTGGCTGTTGGACGACCGGGGTGTTTCGCCTTAAGATTTGCGCCCTGCAATCCCTATCCAATGATCCCGCGCCGGCGATCCACAGGAGCCATCATGAACGCACCGACTGAAATCAAAATCTCCCGCAGTAAACAAATTGCCGACTACGCCGCCGGCGCGCTTACCCGCGAGTTTCCCGCGGATGTGTTAATTGCCGCCAAGGTCGCCCTGATCGACGTGATGGGATGCGCCATCGGCGCGTGGGACGACGAGTGTGTGCGTCCGGTGCGGCGCGTGGTCGAGGGCTGGGGCGCGCGCGGCGCGGCGCAGGTGTTTTTAGGCGGCCGTACCGCGCCCGCGTTTGCCGCGCTCGCCAACGGCACCATGGCACACGCGATGGATTACGACGATTCGCATCAGATGGGCGCGGGCCATATCAGTTGCGTGTGCGGCATGGCGGCGCTGGCGATGGCCGGCCAACTCAACGCCAGCGAGAAAGACACTCTCGCGGCCTACATCACCGGCTTTGAAGTGATGGCGCGGCTCGCCGGCGGCGGTCCGCCGGGCGTGGGGCGCAGCCTGCACCGGCGCGGCCTGCATCCGACCTCGGTGTTCGGCCGCGTGGGCGCGGCAGTGGCGGCGTCGGTGTTGATGCGCCTGACGCCAGAGCAAACGGAATACGCCGTCGGTGCGGCCACTACCACCGCAGCCGGTCTGGTCGGCTCGTTCGGCACACACAGCAAACCGTTCCACGGCGGCAAGGCCGCGATGGACGGCATCCTCGCCGCCGAGCTGGCGCGGGAAGGCTTTCAATCATCCACCAAGCTGCTGGAACTGGAAAAAGGCCTGCTCGATGCCTTTATTCAGGATCGCAAGGTCGAAGTGCCGACCATGGATTTCAGCTATTGGGAATTAAAACGCAACGGCTTCAAGCCCTACGCCAGTTGCCGCGCCACGCACGCGGCGATACAAACCTCGCGCAAACTCGCGGCGGCGGTGGGCGGGCGCAAGATTACCAAGGTGCATGCCAAGGTGCATCCGAATGTGGTGGTGGTGGCGAATCAGTTGAATCCGCAAACGCCGCTGGCGCACAAATTCAGCGTGCGGTATTGCATGGCGATGGGGCTGACGGGTTACCGGCTCGTCGCCTCGGATTTCACCGACAAGCTGATGCAGGACGCGAAGCTAAAAGAGATCGCCGCGGTCACCGAGGTCGAAGTCGTGCCCGATCAGCCGCAATACGAAGCGCACCTCGATGTGTACGTCGAAGGCGAAGCGAAACCGCTGCACGCCGATACGACTATTGTGCTCGGCCACGCGGATAATCCGATGTCCGAGGACGAAGTGTGGGGCAAGTTCGACGGGCTGGTGACGCCGGTGCTGGGCGCGGACAAGGCGCGCGCGCTCTATGATTTGTTGAAGCACTTCGAGACGCCGGGGAATCTCGACAAAATTATTTCGCTGGTTGCTAAATGAGATGGCGTGCAGGCTTTGCCGCGTGCGCGCTGCCTTGGGCATCAGCAGCCCATGCGCAAGCGCCCGCAACGGGTGCCTACCCCACCAAACCCATCCGTCTGATTTCGCCCTACGCCGCCGGCGGCGGCAGCGACACGCTGGCGCGCATCATCGGACAAAAATTGCTGGAAAGCTGGGGGCAGCCAGTGGTGGTGGATAATCGTCCCAGTTCAGGCGGCAATCTCGGTGCGGAACTGGTGGCTAAGGCTGCGCCGGACGGCTACACCTTGTTCGTTACGCCGAGCGCGGTGTTGACCATCAACCCGCATTTGTATGCCAAGCTGCGTTACGACAGCTTCAAGGATTTCACTCCGGTGATCGCGGCCACCAACTCGCCGTATTTTCTGGTGGTGCATCCCAAGATTCCGGCTACCGGCGTCAAGGAGTTGGTCGCTTACGCTAAAGCGAATGCGGGCAAAATGAATTACAGCTCGTCGGGCAATGGCTCGTCTACGCATCTGGCCGGCGTGTTGTTCAACAGTCTGGCGGGCGTGGACATCGTGCATATTCCGTATAAGGGCGCGGCGCCGGCGATAGTGGATTTGCTGGCGGGCAATATCCAGATGCGCTTTTCCAGCGTGGTGCCGGTGCTGCCGCACATACGCAATGGCCGGCTGCGGGGCTTGGGCATGAGCAGCGCGAAGCGGTACGCGCCGATGCCGGAAGTGCCGACCATAGCCGAATCAGGGCTGCCGGGTTACGTGGTCGAATCGTTCTACGTGATCGTGGCGCCCGCCGCCACGCCGCGTGATGTGGTGTCAAAACTCAACAGCGAAATCGCGCGTAAGCTGAAAGACCCGGAGATCAATGCCCGCATGGCGGCCGATGGTGCGGAAGTAATCGCGGCTTCGATGGAGGAAAGCGCCAAAATGCTGCGCGACGATTTTAATCGCTGGGCGAAGCCGGTGAAAGATTCCGGCGCGCGCGCGGATTGAACGTAGACCAAGGTCAAGTGCATTTTTCGACACAGATTTCGCAGATTTGCGCAGATAACTTCAAAACCTGGTTTTTGGTTTTAATCTGCGTGAATCCGTGAAATCTGCGTCAAAGATTTTGAATTTCGAATTTATTTGGGGAGATGCAACATGAGCAAACGCATTGCAATGATGGGCACGGGCGCGCTGGGTGGTTATGTCGGCGGTTATTTCGCGCACCACGGCGAGGACGTTACGCTGATTGATTTCTGGCCGGAACATATCGAGACCATACGCACCCAAGGGCTGGACCTCGACGGTGTGACCGACCCGGAGAAGTTCGTCGTCAAGTCCGCCAAGACGCTGCACTACAAAGACCTCGACACGCTGAAGGGCCAGCCGCCGTTTGACATCGTGTTTATTTCAGTCAAATCCTACGACACCGAGCGCGTAACCCAGGCCATAGCGCCGTATCTGGCAAAGGATGGTTTTGCGGTGTCGCTGCAAAACTGCTGGAACGAAGACACCATCGCGGGCGTGCTGGGCGCCGAGCGCGTGGTGGGCACGATTGCGTCGGTGATTTCGGTGGAGCTGTACGCGCCGGGGCGTATCCGCCGCATGGCTGAAAAAGGCGGCGACAAACACACGGTGTTTCGCGTCGGCGAAATTCATGGCCGCATTACCGACCGCGTGACCGATCTGGTCAAAATGTTTTCATCAATCGACAGCGCCAAGGCCACCGCGAATTTGCAGGGTGAGCGCTGGACCAAGCTCACGCAAAACGGCATGAGCAACGGCATCTGCGCAGCCACGGGTTTGACCGGACACGGCTGTGACAACAACGACGCGATCCGGCGCTTTGCGATTGAGGTGGCCGGCGAATCGATACGTGTGGGACGTGCGCTTGGCCTGAAGCTCGAAAAAATGGGCAAGCTCACGCCGGAGCAACTGGAACAAGCGAGTGCGGGCGATCCTGCCGTGCTGGCGGAAGTCGAGCACTTCATGAAAAACCGCAAGGCCGATAACCCGCGCGCGAATATTCAGCGTCCATCGATGGCGCAGGATATGGCAAAAGGCCGCAAGACCGAAATCGAGTTCATGAACGGCCTGATCGTGCGCAAAGGCAAAGAGGTCGGCATCCCCACGCCCGCGAATGAAAAGCTGGTGCAGGCCGTGCTGAGCGTGGAAGGCGGAAAGTTAAAGCCGTCGGCGGCGGTGTTGGGCGGGTAGTGACGGGGCCGATCGCCTCAAATGCCCTCGGCGGCCATCAACCTGGATTTGGTGGTGCGTTCGCGTATCGCGATCAGCGGCGCGTATTCGGGCGAGGCGTACCAGGTTTTGAGTTTCGCCATGCTCGAAAATTCAAGCACCACGCAGCGTCGGGGCGACAAGTCGCCTTCGAGCACATCGGTGGCGCCGCCGCGCACCAGATAACGGCCACCGTACTGCGTGATGGTCGCGGCTACTTTTTGCTGATACTCGGCGAAACCGGCGGGGTCGATGACGTCGACGTCGGCGATGAGATACGCTGCCATGGCGCTACTCCAAAATAATCGTAGGTGGTGTCGGGCAAGACCCGTTGTGCGAAGACGGGAATCGGCTAAACCGGTTTTTCCGGCCCCACTGTCAGCCGCCGCATTTCGCGCCGCGTACCGTGGTAATCGTTGATCGCGTTGTGCATGGTGACGCGGTTGTCCCAGATAGTGAGTTGGCCCGGCTCCCAGTGCATGCGACAGGTGAATTCGGGCGTGATCGCGTGATCGTTCAGCATGTTGATGATCGGGCGGCTTTCGCGCTCGGTCATGTCATCGAGGCGCAGCGTGTGCAGCGAGCTGCAATACAGCGCTTTTTTGCCGGTTTGCGGGTGCGTGCGCACGATGGGATGCCTGGATTCGAAGCGGTCGGCATTTTCGGAGTTGGTCACCGGCATGGTGCTCATGCGCTTGTGGTGCGCGGCGCGGTCGCCGCCCGGCTTGTGCTTGAGACTCGCGCTGAACACGCCGAGCACGCCGTCGATCATGCGTTTGGTGCCGGCCGAAAGTTCCTCATAGGCTGCCTGCGTATTGGCGTAGAGCGTGTCGCCGCCCTTGGGCGGGGTTTCTATCGCATAGAGCGTGGTGATACGCGGCGGCTCGGCGAGGTACGGCGTGTCGGAGTGCCAGTCGTTGCCGAAAGCTTCGCGTTCGTGCGGCTCCTTGATGACGTGCGTCATCTGCGGAATTTCGTCCATACCCTTGGCGAACGGATAAAAATTCGGCTCGCCGAAGTGTTTGGCGGCGGCCAGTTGCTCGTGCGGATTCAGGCTTTGCCCGCGCACGGCGATGACCTTGAACTCCAGCAGCGCCTGCTGCAGTTCAGTCCACAGGTCTTTATTGTCGTGATCCTTCAGGTTGGCGCCGTAGATTTCAGCGCCGATGCAGCCCGCGATGGGGCGCGCGTCCAGGGTTTTGTAAGCCATGATGCTTCCTCGATGTGGTGCGGGTAATGAACAGAGGCGCATAGTATAGTCCGGCTGCCGGCGTTGCGAAATTGACGCGAATTTGCACGTAATTGAGCGGGTGGTCTTCACCCACTTTGTGGAATACATTTGACGGAGAAAACGATGGTTGACAACACCAAAGAACTGACGGGAAAAGTAGCGCTTATCACGGGCGCAGCAAAAAACATCGGACGCGCCACTGCGCTGGAATTGGCCAAAGTCGGCGCGGCGGTGGCGATCAACACGCGCTATTCGGTGGATGACGCCAAAAAAGTCGCCGACGAAATCCGCGCCGCGGGCGGGCAGGCCGAGGTGTACGTGGCCGACATCGCCGATGCCAAGGCCGCCAAAGGCATGGTGGATAACGTGATGAAGAAATTCGGCCGCGTGGATTTTCTGGTGTTGAACGCCTCGGTGCGAACCGAAAAACCGTTTCTCGAATTGAGCTACGACGAATGGCGCGTGCCGCTATCGATCACGCTAGACGGCGCGTTTTATCTGGCGCAGGCGTGTATCCCGTCGATGATCGCCAATGGCGGCGGCAGCATCGTTACGCTGGGTGGCATGATGAGCCTGTCAGGTGCGAAAAAACGCATTCATGGTTCGGTGGCCAAGCACGGCCTGGTGGGCTTCACACGCGGCCTCGCGCGCGAGTTCGGTGATCGCAACATCCGCGCCAATTGCATCGCGCCGGGGCAGATGAACACCGTGCGCGCTGCGGGCCGCACCGCGCCGCTGGGCGATTCGATGATTCCGCTGGGACGCAAGGGCGATGCGGAAGAGATTGCGACGGTGGTGCGGTTCTTGTGTTCGCCGGGGTCGAGCTACGTGACTGGGCAGTCGTTGCAGATCAACGGCGGGCAGATGATGTTTTAGCGGCGGCGTTAACCGCAACACGCGCGATTACAAACCCTGTCATTCCCGCGCAGGCGGGAATCTATAAGCCATCTCAAGTGGCACTGTGTTATGGGTTCCCGCCTGCGCGGGAACGACAGAGAGGCAGTGAAGCTGCCTTATGCTTTGCCCAGTTTGCTTTCCCAATCCTTAGGCAATCGCACCTTCTTGCCCGTGGGAAACCCCAAAAAACCGTTGTGCGCGAACACATACATATTGTTGCGCAGTGGGTCGCCGGTGACCGCAATCATGAAGTCTTCGGGCTTCCACACAATCGGCACCAGCCGGTTTTCGTCTTCCGATTCGTAAAACACTTTCGGAATGCGGCCGTTGCGCACGTCGTCTTTTAAATCCCACACGCCGCGGATATTCCACACGCGCAACTGGCGCTCAAACTCCCACGCCGGCAGGCGCGCGTGATCGAACAGATATTGTTTGACATCGGCCTTGGTCCAGCCGGCCTTGGCGATGGTCTCGACGATGATCGGGCTTAATACGACGAGCGGACGCAGCATGCCGTTGCCGTGGCTGGTGGTAAACGTGAGTTGCCACATGTGGTATTTCAAAACGGAATCGGCGACGTAGGGCAGCAGTTCTTCCGGCGTGCTGCCGGAGACTGACGAGAACGAGCCGCTGCCGGTGTAACGCGCGACGGTGACCACGTTGTCGCCTGCGCTGTAGCCCATTTCTTCGGCGGTGTTGGCCCAGCCGATTTGTTTCAGCACCGCATCGTTTTCCGCGAGCACCACGCGCCAGGTGTTACCGAAGGTGGCTTTGTCGGTTTTGTGCGGCAGAAAGCCCGCGACGTTGCGCAGATACAAACGCCAGAAGCGGCCTATCGAGGTGTTCGCGATAAAGCCGTCGCGCAGCGCGCCCTGCGTATAGTTAAAGCCGAGCTGCTTGATGATCGGGCCGTTGAGGATGATCAGGTTTTCGCCGCCGGGCGTGTTGCCGCTATGCTCAACGCCGTATTTCGGATCGCACATGCCTTCGACGGCGGCGATGAGTATCGGCATGTATTCCGGCTTGCAGCCTGCCATCACGCCGTTTACCGCAATGCTCCATATCGTCGCGGCGCGGCTGTCGGGGAGTATCACGCCGAGTACTTCATTCGGATCGCGGTCGGTGAACTGTAAAAATGCTTCGATGGCTTCGTGCGTGGGCGGCACGATGGGCAAGCCATCCGACAACTCGTTATCGTAAAAATATTTATTGACTGCGTTAAAGCCACCCTTGAACACGATGTCCCGTGCGCCGGGTTCACCACCCTTGCCTTTGGGCGCCGGTTGCACGGTGAGATTGTCGATCACATAGCGCGCGGTGGTTTCAATCACATCGCGCCGCAGCTCGTCTTTGTTCTTGGTGCCGATGTGGCCGGGCACCAGCGCGAGTGGAATATTCGGCATGCCGAGTCCGATGGACGTGGCTGCGGCTTGGCGGAAAAATCCTTCACACGTCAGCGAAGAGGTCGGGTAACCGATTTCTTCGCACGCTGCACTGGCCCGCAACACGGCGGGCGTGCAGGAGCCTCAACACGCCATGCCGGAGATGACGGCATCGACCCCCATGGCCTTGAATTTTTTCGCGAACTCGGCGAGTGCTTCTTTTTCTTCGCCGCCGTGTGAGCTGCCGAATTCGCGCCAGCTTATAAATTTGACCGTGGGAAATTCTTTTTTGATGGCTTCTTCGAGCAGCGCAAATACTTCGTCGCCGCGAAACAAAAAGTCCCACACCTGCGCGATGGTTTTATTGTTTAGTGTTTCAAGCCGCCCGGCGAGCGGCTTGATGCCGGTTTGGCGCGGCGTGCGCGGCCAGTAGACTTCGTAGTATCCGTCGTGAGTGTTCATAAGCGTATGTTTTTATTGATAAAATTTACATTGAGTTAGCCGACCGCGCGTGACTCGCGCAGTTTCTGAATCTCGGTTTCTGCGTATCCTAGCGCGCGCAGCACTTCATCGGTGTGTTGATCGAGACGCGGAGGCTCGCGCCGGTTGGTGGGCAGAAAGTCTGCCGCAAACAACGGCCCCGCGAGCGTTACCGATTTATTGTCGTGCAACGGCAGCTTGTCCAGCACATGCGCGCGTTCGAGCGTGGCGTCGCTCATGAACTCTGCCACGTTGTTCACCGGCGCACAGGGGATGCCGGCCGCGATCAGCGTATCCAGCACGCTCTGCCGCGTGCGCCCTACGACTGCGGCACCCACCAGGCCGTTTACTGCATCACGGTGGGCGATGCGCAAGGCCAGCATCGGGTAGGGCATGTTGCCGGCGGCATCGTAGAGCGCGAGCGCTTCGCACAGCTTCGCCCACAGTCGATCGTTACCGGCGGCGATCAGAACCGCGCCATCGGCGCAATGAAAATTGCCGTACGGCGCGAGTATCTGGTGTCCGCTGCCGTAACGCTCCGGAATCACGTTCGCCAGCGAGTAACCGGCAATCTGATAGTTAATAAAATTTGCCGCCGTGCGCAGCAGCGCCGGCTCGACCAACTGGCCGCGCCCGGTGCGATCGCGTTCGCGCAGGGCCGACAACACGGCGATCACCGACGCAAGACCCGTGCCCAGATCAACCACGCTGACGCCGCAACGCACCGGCTCGCCGTCGTGCTCGCCGGTGAGACTCATCATGCCCGTGCGCGCCTGCATCGAGGCTTCGTAGCCGGGCAATTTTTCGCCCGCCGTGCCCGCCGGAAACGCACGGATCGCGCAATGCACCAGCCGCGGATTGATGCCGAGCAGTACGTCATGACCGACACCAAAACGCTCCAGCGTGCCGGGGCGAAAATTTTCGATCAGTACATCGGCGCTGGCGATGAGTTTTCTGAATACCTCGGCGCCCTCGGCGTTTGCCAGATCGATCACCACCCCGCGCTTGCTGTGATTCACCGCCGCGAACGCCGCCGACATGCCGTCCACCACTGGCGCCCAGGTGCGTACTTCGTCGCGCTGTGTGGGATGTTCGACGCGGATCACGTCCGCGCCCAGATCGGCGAGGACCGAACCGCAGTACGGTCCGGCTAGTACGCGCGACAAGTCGATCACGCGGATGCCGGCGAGCGGGCCGCCCGGTGCTAGCGTGTCAGTGCCCTCGTTCATGTCACTCGCCGGTGAATTTCGGCAGACGCTTTTCGGCAAAGGCCGCCAACCCTTCGGCGTAATCCTTCGAGGCCAGTACCTGCAACAGGCTTTCGCGCTCGCGTTGAATGCCTTGGTCGAGCGGCAACGCCGCACCCTCATACACCAGCCGTTTGATTGCGCGCAGCCCCAGCGGTGAGCGCGAGGCGATCACGCTGGCCAGGGACTTCGCCTTGGCATCCAGTTGATCCGTCGGTACCGCCCAGTTGACGAGGCCGATTTGCGCCGCGCGTGTGCCCGTGATCGGTTCGCCGGTCATCATCAGCTCGAGGGCGTGCGCCGTGCCGATAAAACGCGGCAGGCGCTGCGTGCCGCCCGCGCCGGGGATCACGCCGATGCGCGTTTCCGTCAGGCCTATGGTGGCGTCGGCCGCCATCACGCGCATATCGCACACCATCGCCAGTTCGCAGCCGCCGCCGAGCGCCAGCCCGTTGATGACCGCGATGGTTGGCACGGGCGCGTTGGCCAATGCATTGAGGAAAGTGTTGATCGCCGTGTTGTGCGCGGCGCGCTGATCGGCATTCATCTCGCGGCGCTCTTTCAGATCTGCGCCCGCGCAAAACGATTTGCCGGTGCCGCGCACCAGTATCGCGCGCACCTTGGACGCCAGCGCGTTTTCCACGGCGGCGAGCAATCGTTTACTCATGTCGTGGCCCAGTGCGTTCATGCGCTCGGGGCGGTTCAGCCGTAACTGCACCACGCCGTCGGCTATGGGTTCAAGCAACACATCATCAGTCGTCGTCATGCCAGTAATCTCATCAGGGGTTCGATCGAATCCAGCTTATCCATGCCCGTCACGGCATCCACGATCCGCAGGGCTTGCGGCTTGGCCACGGGGTTTGCCGCTGCCGCCGCGCAATTGATGAATTTTTCGACGCGCTGATCGGTGCTCATCGGGTTGTCGGGATGCCCCAGCGCGACATCGCAGCGCGCGCTGAAACGTTGGCTGTTGTTCAGGGTGATGTCCACGCGGCTGGACTCAAACGTATGGCCGTCGAGCGCGGCATCGTAGGCCCAGCGTACCTTGGGCATGGCATGGGTAATCACCTCGTCCGCAAGCTTCGTGTCGTGATACAGCGCCAGCGGAATGCCGCGATGGCGTATCGCGGCGGCCACGGCAAAATGCATATTGCCCGCGAGATCAATGTGATTTTCGGGCACGCTGCCGAGCGCCACCGGACGGCAGCGGTCTACGTTGACGTGCCCCAGCCCGAGCATCACTTCTTTGATATCGCCGAACGCCAGGTTGTTTTTCGTCATCAACTCAATCACCGCCGTCAGCGCCGTGTGCAGATGGCGTATGCACGGCCAGGGTTTCAACGATATGCGTTCGGTTTCATAGTGTTGGCCGAGGCCGTCGAGCAGGGCCGAGCGATCATAGTCGCCGCGAAAAAATGCTTGGTAAAAGCCATACGGCCCGTCAAACACTTCGCCGTCGCCGCGTATGCCGTTCATGGCCAGCTCGGCCGCCAGCACGCCGTTGCGGTACGCCAGCCCATCGCGTATCGAACGCACGCTCGACCCTTTGTGGTGCAGGCTAGCCCACGTGCCGCTCACCTGCGGCAGCGTGAGGCCCAGCGCATGCACATGTTGTTGCGCGCTGGCGCCCATGATTTTTGCCGACGCTGCCGTCGCGCCGAACAGGCCTATCACCGGCGCGCGAAACCACGGGTGATCCCACATGCGGCCGCTGGCGGCAAGGCCTACGCGGCTCGACAAGTCATTCGCCAGTGCCACGGCGGTGATAATCGCCTTCCCGTCGATGCGGCCGAGTTGTTCCGCCACCGCGAGTGCGGGCATCAGGCTCGCCGACGACGGATGCATCACGGCTTGATCATGCGTATCGTCAAAATCGAATTGATGAATCGCCGCGCCATTGCCGAGCACTGCACTGGCGGCCGGTAATTTGATATCGCCGCTGCCGATCAGGGTGCTGCCGGGCTGGCCACCCCAGCCGGTGGCAACTTTGCGGATCGCGACGACATCCTCGCAGGGCGTGCCCGCGAGCACGCACCCGAGGGTGTCGAGTATGGAAATCTTTGCGGCTTCCACCACGCTGGTGGGCAAATCCTCGAAGCGCGTGCGCGCCAGATGCGCGGCGATAGCCTCAGCGGCGTCCGGCTCGCCAGGGTTCTTTTTTTGACGATCATGGCTTTGGTGCAGATGGTTGTTGCTCATCACGGCTCCTGTCCGGCTTTGATACCGGCGTCTTTGATTACTTTTCCCCAGCGCGAGGTTTCCAGCTTGATGAATTGATCAAAGGCCGCCGGATCGCTGGCGACAATATCAACGCCCTCGGCGTTGAGCCGCCGTTCGATCTCGGGCTGCTTCAAAATTGCCACGGTTTCGCTGTGCAAGCGCGCCACGATCGCGGGCGGCGTTCGGCTCGCGACGGACACGCCGTACCACGAGGTGCCGTCAAAATCCGGGTAACCCGCTTCGGCGATCGCGGGCACATCCGGCGCGATGCGCGTGCGCGCTTTGCTGGTCACCGCCAGCGCGCGCAATCGGCCCGACTTAACGTGCGGCCCCAGCGACGAATACGTGCCCAGTGTGAGATGCACGCGTCCGCCCATCACATCCACCATCGCGGGCGCTAAGCCTTTGTACGGCACATGGGTGATATCGACCTTGGCGGCGGATTTGAACATCTCCACCATCAACTGCCCGGCAACCGTCGCGCCGTAGACGAGTTGACCGGGCTTGGCTTTGGCCAGCGCCACCAGTTCGGTGATGGACTTCGCACCGAAATCCGGATGGCAGACGATAACAAACGGCACCGCGCCGATTTGCGTAATACCGGAAAAATCGCGCAGCGCATCAAACGGCACTTTGGCGTACAGATGCGGATTGATCGCCAGCGGCGCCGACGACAGCAACAGCGTGTAGCCGTCTGCGGTGGATTTCGCCACCAGATCACTGCCGAGCAGGGTGCCCGCGCCGGGCCGGTTATCGACGACGACGCGCTGTCCCAGCCGCGCACCCAACTGCTCGCCGACCAGCCGCGCGAGCAGATCGTTCAGCGCGCCCGGCGTAAACGGCACCACAAAACGTATGGGCCTGCTGGGGTAAGCCTGCGCTTGCGCCGCGCCAAACTGCACGAGTACCAGCGCGGTGACGCCCGTGATCACCGCCAACCGCAGGCCGATCATTCCGCGCGCGCTCCCGAGACTTTGACCACGTTGGCCCACTTGCCAATCTCGCGGCGCATGAATTCCGCAAATTCATCCGCGCTCATCGTCATCGCCATCGGATAGGCGCCCATTTCAGCCAGCGCCGGCGTGAGTTCGCGGATGGCTTGCGCGGTTTGTGTGTTGAGGCGCGTCACGATGTCGCGCGATGTGCCTGCGGGCGCGAGTATGCCGTTCCACACGCTGGCTTCGTAATTGGCGACGCCCGCCTCGATCATGGTGGGCAGCGCGGGAAAATCGCTCAGGCGCTTGCGCGTGGTGACCGCCAGCGGACGCAGACGGCCGACTTTTGCGTTGGTCTTCACCTGCTCCGCATTGAACACGAACAGCACCTGCACGTGGCCGCCGAGTAAATCCGTCATGGCGGGGCCAGCGCCTTTGTACGGCACATGAACGATATGGATGCCCACGATGGATTTGAACAGCTCCGTCGCCAGATGCGTGGCGCTGCCGCTGCCCGCGGAGGCGTAAGTGATTTCACCGGGGCGCGATTTCGCCAGCGCAATCAATTCCTTCACCGATTTCACCGGCAGCGAGCCATGCACCGATAAAAAACTGGGGATATCCACCACGGGCGCCACCGGCACAAAATCTTTGTTCAAATCGAAAGGCAGGTTGGAGAATAGGCTGACATTCACCGCCAGCGTGCTGGTCATATAGAGCAACGTCAGACCATCGGCGGGTGCGCGCGCCACCGTTTGCGCCGCGATATTCGACGATGCGCCGGCGCGATTTTCAACCACGAACGATTGCCCCATGCTGTCCGTCAGTTTGCGTGACAACAACCGCGCGACAATATCCGTGCTGCCGCCGGGTGCAAAACCCACCACCATGCGCACCGGCTTGGCGGGATAATTTTGCGCCAGGGCGCTGCTGCTCGCGATCAGCAAGCCTGTCAGGGGTGTCGTGTATAAGTATATGTTTTTAAACATATATTTATTACTGCACCATCCCCAACTCGCTCAACACGTCTTTCAATATGCCATGCTGGCGGCGCAGTTCTTTTGCCATGTCGGCGCTGTTCATATAGTTCTCGACCCACTGATTTTTTTCCACGGCTTGTTTCCATTCATCGGATTTCACCAGCCGCGCGAAAGCAACGTCCCAATAACGAATCTGTTCCGCCGACAAGCCGCGCGCGCCGATGAAGCCGCGCGGCACATCGAACACCGCGTCGATGCCCTGCTCTTTAAACGTGGGCACGGCGGCGATGGCGCCCTTCAAGCGCGTGTTGGCGGCGATGCCGATGATGCGCACCTTGCCCGCCTGCACCAGCGGCATCACCGTCGCCGGTGTGGCCGCCATCACATCCACATGCCCACCCGCTGCGGCAATCACGCCGTCGCTTGACGCTGTGAATACCACGATCTTTAATTTCTTGATATCGGCCTGCACCGAGCGGCCCACCAGTGCGGCGGTAATATGAAACGCGTTGCCGCGCGCGGCCGAGAGCGCGATGCTTACCGATTCCGG
Source organism: Bordetella parapertussis (assembly GCA_945893125.1). Classification (GTDB taxonomy): domain Bacteria; phylum Pseudomonadota; class Gammaproteobacteria; order Burkholderiales; family SG8-41; genus UBA5216. Next base: position 5,542 of record CAMDDY010000014.1, on the reverse strand, counting down.
ATCGGCTTTTAACTTCGCCGTCAAATCACGCGCGGTTTTTAGCGGCGAGTTTGCGGCCACGACAAATGCGATGGGTTCTGAAATCAGATTCACGATCGGGGTGAATTCAAAGTAGTTCAACTTGATCTGGCCCTGGATCGCGGCGGTGAGCGGCGTGGTGGTCTGCACCATCAGCTTGTGCGCGTCGCCGTTGTATTGGCCGAGATAATTCATCGCAATGCCGTAATTGCCGCCGGGCTTGTTGCTGGTGTTGATCGCCTGCTCCACCAGTTTGTTCGACTGAAATATTTGCTGCACCGTGCGCGCCGAGGCATCCACGCCGCTGCCGGGGCCGGTGGGCACGATGAGTTCGATGATCTTGTCGGGCTTCCAGTCGGCAGCGGTGGCTGCGTTTGCGCCGAGAGCGAGCAGCGCCATCGCGCGAATCACGGTCTTAAAAATCATGGTCTGGCCAGCCTTCACAATGACGGGAAGCGAAGTTTACATGGGCCGCGTGAGGCGTGTTTCGCTTGTCCACTTTGTGGTGGGAACACGGTATCATGAGCAAACCAAATAACACCTGTCGTTCCCGCGCAGAGCCTGTCCTCGAATGCTTTAGTCGGGGACGGGAACCCATAAGGCGCCTCAAGTGGCACGTGTGTTATGGGTTCCAGCCTGCGCGGAAACGACGGATGAAGGTTTTCGATTCTTGTCATTCACTATGGAGCACAACATGCGTTTGAAGAATGGGATATTGAGTTTATTGGCGGCGGCAGTACCGTTTTTGACGATGGGCAGCGCGTTTGGCGCCGACTACCCCACGCGTTCCATCCGCTGGATCGTGCCTTACGTACCCGGCGGCACCACCGACATCCTCGCGCGCATCATGGGGGCGCGGCTCGGTGAACGCTTGGGGCAAACCGTCGTGATCGACAATCGTCCCGGCGCCGGCAACAACATCGGCACTGAAATCGCCGTCAGGGCCGTGCCCGATGGCCACACCTGGTTTCTGGCCAACCCGGCCAACGCCATCAACGCCACGCTCTACCCGAACCTCATCTTCAATTTTCTAAATGACATGTTGCCGGGTGCAGGGTTAATGCGCGTGCCCAATGTGATGACGGTGACGCGCAATCTCCCCGTAAAATCGGTGCCAGAGTTTATCGCTCATGCCAAGGCCAATCCCGGCAAGCTCAACTTCTGCTCCGGCGGCGCCGGCACCTCGGTGCATCTGTCGGGCGAACTGTTCAAGGCGATGACCGGTGTCAACATGGTACACGTGCCGTACAAAGGCTCGGCGCCGGCCATCATCGATTTGATTTCCGGACAGAACCACGTCATCTTCGACAACATGCCCGGCATCCTCGGTTATATCCGCAACGGCGATCTGCGCGCGCTGGCGGTCACCACCGCCCGGCGCGCGACCCAGTTGCCCGATGTGCCGACAGTCGCGGAAACCGTGCCGGGCTTCGAGGCGAGCGCGTGGTTCGGTCTCGCCGTGCCCAAGGGCACGCCGGCGGCCGTCGTCGCGCGCATCAATCGCGAAGTCAACGAAACGCTGAAGGAACCCAAAATCATGCAACGCCTCGGCGATCTCGGCGGCACGTCGCTTGCCGGCACGCCTGCGGAGTTCTGGGCGCTGCATACGATGGAGACGGAGAAGTGGGCTAAGGTGGTGCGGGCTTCGGGGGCGAAGGTGCAGTAGCAAATATGCCTGCGCTGCAGAGAAACTGATTGGAAATCGTGTTAACGAAATCCACAGACAATCCGGAAGGCGCCGAGCGTGTAAAACTAGGGATGCCGAATTTGGCGCATCTCGAAGGATCGTTACGCGGAAAGCGTGAGCTCGGGAAGGTGCTTGGCGCGCATAAACAACCCAGTGGTCGCGGCGCTCAGTTGGCAGATGGATTTGTTCGCCTTGTCGAGAAATCGCTACTAGAGTACCAAGAAACGCGATCTCGGCAAATTAAATTTGCAGCGCAAGGAGATTTCGATGATTGGTTTCGCGCGCAAGACCACTTTGAGTCGTGCATCCAGTCGTTACACCGAGGGATGGTGTACTTGGAGCGACTTAGGGCGCTCGGTTACCGCCGTTCCGACGGCGGGCCTTTCATCCCGCGGCCGAGAGACTTAGAAGTTCTTCGAGATTCTGTGAAGGCCCAAGCAAGCGTAGAAGGGCGCAATAACCGAAGGGCATTGCGCCGTATGTATCGCATGCGGTGCAATGCGCTGCGCTTATTGCACCCTACAGGTTTCGTGGGTTAATTCGCCTGCAACCCCAACGCCCGCACCTGCTTGCTAAACGACTGTATATCCAATCGCAGCAAACGGTCGGTCTCGTCGGGCAGCGTATGCGCGATATGAAAACCCATCTCATGCAGCCGCTCGCGCACGTCCTTCAATTCGAGCACGCGGCCGACTTCGCGGCTGAGTTGCATCAGCACGGCGCGCGGCGTGGCGGCGGGTGCGAGGAGCGTTTGCGAGCCTTCGCGGGTATAGCCAGGCAACGTTTCTATGAAGGCGGGCATGTCGGGGTAGAGCGGTGATCGGTCCGGTCCGACGGCAAGCAACACCAGTCTGCCGTCTCGGATGAGGGGCCGCGAAGCGCCCAGCACCGCCAGGCCGAAGTGGACGCGTGCGGCGGCGATGTCGATCAGCGCTTCCGGCAGCCCCTTGAACGGGACATGCACCGCCTTGATGCCGGCTTCGGCTATGAATTTTTCGTTGGCCAGATGCACGGAGGTGCCGGTGCCCGACGAGCCGAACAGCAGCTTGCCCGGATGCGCGCGGCCATGCGTGATGAAATCGCGCAGGGTTTTGATGCCGAGCGCCGGCGCCACCACCAGCGCATCGGTGCTGTAGCCGATGTTGGCGACACCGGACAAATCCTTCAAGGTGTCGTAAGGCAGCTTGGTCTGCATCGCCACGTTGATGGCAATGCTCGCGGACGTGGCCAGCAGCGTGTAACCGTCGGGCGTGGCCTTCGCCACCAGGTGCGCGGCAATCGCGCCGCTGGCGCCGGGGCGGTTTTCAATGATGACCGGCTGGCCCCAGCTTTCGGTCATCTTCTGGCCGATGACGCGCGCCAGCGTGTCGGGTGTGCCGCCAGCGGTGAAGGCGACGACGATGCGGATTGGCTTGGCGGGGAATTTTTGTTGTGCGGTGGCGTGGGCAGATGCCAACGCAGTCAACACGCCCATCACGGCGCATACCGTTTTGTGCAAGTGATTCATACTGCCCCCGATAGTCGCGGCACTCGTGATAGGCATTCGGCCAGTGCGTAGGATGGGTGAAACCCATCACAAACACTGCCTCATGCCCAGACGTTAGCAAAATGGGATCTCAGAAAATGTGCATCAGTCATATGCCGGTGCATCTACTTGATTTGTGATGGGTTTCACCCATCCTACGGAGTTTGCTTGAGTGCCGCGCAAGTTGTTTATCTCACTTCGCCCTGAGTCCAGCATCACGCACCAGCTTATTAAACGACACGATATCGCCGCGTATCAAGCGATGGGTTTCTTCGGGCGGACTGTGCGCGACGTGAAACGCGATGTTCTGCAGGCGCTCTTTGAGCTCGGGATGGGCCAGCGCGCGCGCGAGTTCCCGGCTGATCTGATGCAGAATGGCGCGCGGCGTGCCGGCGGGCGCAAGCCACGCCTGTGAACCGTCGCGCGCGGCGCCCGGCAGCACGTCCGACATGGCGGGCACATCGGGCAACAGCGCGGTGCGCGCGGACAGCACCGCCAGCGGCAGCAAGCGGCCCTCTTTAATCATTGGCATCGACGGCCCCAGCCCGGCCACGCCGTACTGCACGCGCCCCGCCATCACTTCGATCAGAAATTCCGGCTGCCCTTTGAACGCCACATGCACCGCCTTGATGCCCGCCACCAGCCTGAAACGTTCGCCGTTCATGTGTGTGCCGCTGCCCGCGCCGGCAGAACCAAAAAATACCTTGCCCGGTTGCGCATGCGCCAGCGCGATTAAATCCTTTACCGATTTCACGCCGAGCGACGGCGCCACCACCAGCGCCAGTGTGCTGAAGCCGATGTTGGCGACGGCGGAAAAATCCTTCAACGGATCGTACGGCAGGTTCGGCTGCATCGCGGCAGTGATGGCGAAGCCGGGCGACACCGCGAGCAAGGTGTAGCCGTCGGCCGGCGCTTTGGCAACGATATTGGTCGCCAATGTGCCGCCCGCGCCCGGACGGTTTTCAATCACCATGGGTTGCCCCAGCGCCTCGCTCACGCGCGGGCCCAGCAGGCGCGCCAGCGTATCGGGCGTGCCGCCGGCGGAGAACGAGACAATCAGGCGGATGGGTTTGGTGGGGTATTTCTGCTGCGCGAGCGCGATGCCCGGCGCGACAGACACCGCGGCGCAAAAAATTATGATGAAAACGGCGAGCCGTGATCTTTGCATGAAGCATTTTTTCCTTGCGTGGTTTACTTCGACCGCAACCCGACATCTACCACCAGTTTACTAAAGGTCGCGATGTCCGCGCGCAACATGCGGTTGGTTTCGTCGGGCGTGGTGGGCGCGACATGAAAGGAGATCGCCTGCAATCGTTCGCGCACCTCGGGCAGATTGACGATGCGCGCGACTTCCTTGCTTAAGTGTTGCAGCACCGTGCGCGGCGTGCCTGCGGGCGCAAGCCAGATGTGCGAACCATCACGGCCGACCCCGGGCAGAATTTCGGAAATCGCGGGCACGTCGGGGAACAGCGGCGTACGAGTGGGATTAACCGCCGCCAGTAGCAACCGGCCGTCCTTGATCAACGGAAACGCGGGTCCCAGGCCGACGGCGCCAAAATGCACACGCCCGGCAACGATTTCGATGATGGACTCCGATTGGCCCTTGAAGCCCACGTGTACGGCTTTCATGCCGGCGGCAAGCAGGAATCTTTCCGCATTCAAGTGGAGAATGCTGCCGGCGCCGGAGGAACCGAACAGCAGCTTGCCGGGACGCGCGTGGCCCAGCGCGATGAGATCCCTGGCAGACTTGACGCCGAGCGACGGTGCAACGATGATCGCGCCGGTGCTGAAGCCGATGCTCGTGACAGCGGAAAAATCCTTGAGCGGATCGTAGGGCAGGCTCGGCTGCAACGCAGCGCTTACCGCAAAGGTGGGCGCCACCGCCAGCAGTGTATAGCCGTCAGGCGTAGCCTTCGCAACGATATTGGCGGCAAGAACCCCCGACGCACCGGCACGATTTTCAATCACCACGGGCTGCCCAAGACTTTCACTCATGCGCGGCCCTATCAAGCGCGCGAGATTGTCGGGCGTGCCGCCGGCGGTACCTGCTATCACCAGCCAAATCGGCTTGATCGGGTATTTTTGCTGCGTTTGTGCAAACGCCGGAATACTTACGACGAGCACCGCTACCATCACTAATCCGTGTTTGATCTGCATAAAACCTCCTCTACCAGTTCGCCGCCACACGCATTATGCCGAAACCCGACGCGCAACGGATTACAATTCGCGTTCATCCACAGGAAACACTCACATGCCCACCCAGCTCGACATTCAATCCCGCGCCACCGTGCTTAACGGCCACGCCTTCGGCG
>CAMDDY010000013.1 GCA_945893125.1 Bordetella parapertussis | reverse complement strand
ACCTCAACGGCATTTCGCGGGATGGTTGTAGCGTTTGTAGCGCTTGTAGCGCTTGTAGCGCTTGTGCCGGATGCCGTGTCAACCTCGTTTTTAAGATACCTGTTCCAAGGATCATGCAAATCATCTCTGGTATATCCTTTTAATACCTTGTCGTTGATACGGATATCCTTAGATTGAACATCGTATTGACTTAGCAGCTTCCCCAGTAGCCGAGAATCAATAGGTTTACCTCTTAAGTTTCCCCACGGAGCATCTGTGATTGCACATAGTTTTTTTAGAATGACATCTGTGGAGAGATTCTCGTCCCCACCAAAAACAGCCTTTAAGTCCCTAAGAAGTCTCAGTCCCAAGCTGAGGGGGGTTGCCTTGGCAAGCGCTACAAGCGCTACAGCCGCTACACGAACTTTTCGGGGCCAATCTCCCCCCGCAGCATCAGCTATTGAGAACAAGGGTTCCCATACGTCGGCATCGCGATCCTCGATCCCCAGAGGCATATCTGGTGAAGTATTTAACGTGGGAAGAATTTGGTCGGCCCATGCAGCCAATTGGTCGCGCAGTAGGTTCCCAATGGGCGCATGGCGTCGGCGGTAAGGCTCTACACGCTCAGTCGCTGCTCTCCGGCGCATATGAATGACAATGGAGCGGGTAAGAATTGTATCGGGTAGCTTGCCCAGTCCGGCAAGCGCAACGGCGCAATAGGCTGGGAAGTCTTCGGTTGCGATGGCATTGGAACGCGTCACGCATCTCCCCGCCATCGCACCGCGTCTGTGACCGGCATTTATTACGCCTCTGAGTTCTTCATTCTCCTTGGCTTTGGGGCCGAATATTGTGTCAATCTCATCAAATAAGATGGTCGGAGGCCCCTTCGGGTCAGAGATTTTGCGGAAGATATATGCTGAAGTCGCATTCATCGCTTCAACGGGGCGTGGCACAAGGGTTTCGGTCACCTCAAGCGCACGAGTCTTACCAGATGCCGGTTCTGGTGATAAAAACGCGAGTCTCGGCGTTGATTCCGCAGATGCCATCAAATGCGTATGGGCAATCCACAGGGTATGGGCGACACACGCGTCCTCCGAAGGGTAGGCAATAAACCGTTTTAGAAAAGCATTTATTGACTCAAACAATTTGTCGCCAATGGACTTCGTTGGTTCAATAATTGGGCAAGCGATTATTTCGGATGGGCGCTCGTCGGGTAGTTGCTGGGCAATCTCGTTGGAAGAGGTAGGTTGCGCTGTGGCGTCCACGTAGACATCCCAAGGGTCGCATTCGCGTTCATGAGTTATGTTCTGTTCACTGGCGATCATTTGACACCTCCAGACAGTAAAGCCTGAAGGTCAGACACTTTCCAAGCTAACCTTCCATTAATTCTGATAGGACGTATGGGGCCACACTCAAGACACGCCCATTTTCGTAAAGTCTGCGGTGTGCGGTTTATTGTCGCCGCTGCTTCATGCGTTGTGACTGTGTCGCGCCCCCGCGCAATTGCAGCTAGTGCCGGGAGGTTTCTGGCAAAGTCTTCGTGCGACGACGTGCTTTGCAAAATTACTTGAGAGGATTCAATACTGGCGGTCATTGCGAAAGGCTCCTTTTACGTGCTATGCAAGCCGTAAAAGAAAAGGCTTACAGAGCAGGAAAACGCTCATGTAAGCCTAGACGCCTTGATGCCCAGTTAGGCATCTATCTATATTCCGCTACTACTGGAACCTGAATAATACTGGGAGGCGCTGCCTCCGATATAAAACCATTGACCGGCTTGTTGCTTCAATGATCGAAACAGTCGCGATCTGCTTCCTGTAGTCTGCTTGGAATTATAAGTAGCAGTTGTCAACAAAGGAAGCATTTAATCAACTATTTAATTATCCTAATAGCATGTTGCTGATGTTGGATGAAAGCATCGTGCGTTTAAACGCTGAGAGCGATGTGAAAATTGAATATTTTATTTTTAGTCGCAGGTCAGTGGGCTTCATCACCCGAGTTTCTTAACGAGTTCCTCAGCTTTCAGGTGGGTGTAGCGCCGGAGCATTTGCAAGGTCTTGTGTCCGCTGATCGCCGACACTTCCATGACGTTTAATCCACGTTCAACAAGTCGCGATACCGCTTCGTGGCGCAGGTCATGAAATCGAAAGTCGGTGATTCCCGCCGCTTTAACGGCGCGTCGCCACGCGTTTTCTAGGCTGTCTGTTCGCTTCCAAGTCCAAAATACGCGCCCATCCTTGAAATGTCGGGGCAGGGAGGAAATGACGGTTATTGCCGCAGTGCTAAGCGGCACCCGCCGTTCCCGCCGTCGCGGTAGTCTGGTGCTTTCGGTTTTAGGCTGCGCTCACCACCCGCAAGCCCGGCTGTTCATGTTTGAATTCGATACCAGCCTGATCCAACATCCACGATTCAATTTTGGTGTGCCACATGCGCAGCAGGTCGAGCGGGCGAACTTTGTAATGCTTCTCCGCCGTTGCGCTCGGCTTATGCCCCATGATTTGCGCTACCACACCAGCAGGACATTCTATCCACTCCGTCAGGCTGCTGAACGAGCGGCGCAATCCGTGCAGTGAAATGCTGGGTAATCCGGCGGCAGTCAGTGCCTTCTTGTGATTAATGCGCGGCTCTTGCAGTCTGCCGGACGCCGCCGTAGGGCTTGAGAATACCCATTCGTTGCGCCGGGGCAGGCTCGACAACAGATTCGCCAGATAGGGCGTCAGCGGAATGGTGCGCAAGCCATCTGTCTTGTCGCGTATGGTGAGGCTGTTCCACTGAAAATCGGCGTCCTTCCAGCGTAGATGCGCCATTTCCTCGCGCCGTGCGCCGGTCAGCAGCAAGGCTTGCAGGTATGCAGAAATAACCGGGTTTCCAATCCTTCTCACCTCTTGGAACCAGCCTTGCAATTGTTCGCGCTGCAAACAGTCAGTTTTTGCTTTTGCTCTGGGCAGCACGTCTTTGGCAAGGCGTCGATTACAGGCTTCGGCCTGTATCAGATGACTATAGGCGGGCTGGTCGGCGCACCAAGCCATGAATGCGCGTAGTGCGCGGTAGGTCTGGGCTGCTTGGGTTGGTGTCTTTTCTGCGAGGGGCTGTAGCCAGTCTCTTACGACTTTGGCGTTGATATCGACGAGGCGTACTGACAAGAGACAATGTAGTGGGCCGGGTTGGGTAGTGGTTGCTTCTCCCTTGCGCCGCCCGCGAGTTCTTGCCTCCCCGCCGACCTTTGACATATTAAGGTGGTTGCGCAAATGATACTCACCCCATTTCGCCTTGCGAGTGTCAATGTAGTTCTGCCAAACCTCGCCAACCGTCAAGGTTTTCTGCTGCTCTTCTTGGCGAGCGGCTTCTGCCAATGCGGCACTATCTCTTCGCTGTTGACGAGGATCAACACCTTGATCGGTAAGGGTTTTTAGGCGGGTCGCCTCAGATTGGGCCTTGCCTATTGTCCATGTGCGCGTGTCGCCAATTGTCAGCCGCACGGTACGCGAGTTTAGACGAGATTCGAAGATGAATGATTTTGCCCCACTGGCTGTTACGCGCAGCCCCAAGCCGGGTGTCTTGCCATCCCAAAAGAGTGCCTGATGTTTCCCCGCTTCGCATTTCGCTAGAGCCAATCTATTTGCTGTAAAATTCACCCGCTGCATGATTCCCTCCATGTAGGCACTGTGTAGGCAAATTATAGCAACAAATGGGAATACGACGGAATGGTGATTTCAGAGAGTATTGAAGTAAGTATCTGAAATAAATAGAAATTTACATTTTTAGGAATTGCAATCAACAGCTAGGAATGCAGTTTTTCTACGCCTTGTAAGCGATAGGTCGTCTGTTCAATCCAGACTACCGGCACCAGTTCGCCGGAAGTCTTAATAAAAAGTATAATAAAAACATATAGTTACGATATGTTAATGAAAGAGGGATTAGCTCTTGAAAGTGTGTGATGTTGCCCCAAGCTAGACCTGTGAACCAAAAACCGGGGTGTAGGTCTTTACCTCGGACAAAAACGGATTTGAGGAGGAGTCTCAGTGATCAAGGTTGAAAACCTGTGCAAGAGTTTCGGCGCCAAGGTCGCGGTCAACGACGTGTCTTTCACGATTGAGCGCGGCGAGGTGCTCGGATTTCTCGGGCCCAACGGCGCGGGCAAATCCACCACCATGCGCATGATTACCGGTTATTACCCGCCGACATCCGGCCGGGTGACCATCGGTGGTTTTGATATCTCCGAAAAACCACTGGATGCCAAGCGCCTGATCGGTTATCTGCCCGAGAACGCGCCGGGCTATGCCGACATGACGGTGCATGGTTTCCTGAGCTTCGCCGCCGAACTGCGCGGTCTGCACGGCGATGCGCGCAAAAAAGCGGTACACAGCGCGGTTGAAATGTGTTTTCTCGAAAACGTGCTGTATCAGTCGATCGACACGTTGTCCAAGGGCTACAAGCATCGCACCTGCCTCGCGCAGTCGCTGGTGCATGACCCCGAAGTGTTGATCATGGACGAGCCCACCGACGGCCTCGATCCGAATCAAAAACACGAAGTGCGTTTGCTGATTCGCAAAATGGCGCCGAAAAAGGCGATTATTTTCTCGACGCATATACTCGAAGAAGTCGAAGACACCTGCACCCGCGTGATCATCATTGATCGCGGCGTGGTGGTGGCCGACGGCACACCGGCGGAATTAAAAGCGCGCTCCCCCAGCGGGCGCCTCGACGAAGTGTTCCGCGCGATTACGCTCCCCGATACCGTTGCCGCAGCGAACGCTGCACCTGTGAAGGCGCACTGATCATGAATGCCTGGAATAACATTAAAGCCATTACCAAACGCGAGCTCGGCGGCTACTTTACCTCACCGATTGCGTATGTGTTTTTGATTATTTTCCTGCTGCTGACGGGGTTTTTCACCTTCACCATCGGCAATTTCTTTGAGCGCGGCGAGGCCTCTCTCGTTTCGTTTTTCACCTGGCATCCGTGGCTGTATCTGTTTCTGGTGCCGGCGGTCGGCATGCGCTTGTGGTCGGAAGAGCGCCGTCTGGGCACCATGGAATTGCTGCTTACCATGCCCTTGACGACGTGGCAGGCAATCGTCGGCAAGTTTCTCGCCTCGTGGCTGTTTCTGGCGCTGGCGCTGGCGCTGACGTTCCCGGTGTGGATCACGGTGAATATGCTCGGCGCGCCGGACAACGGCATCATCGCCGCCGGTTACGTCGGCAGCCTGTTTCTCGCCGGCTCGTATCTGGCGATCAGTTGCATGACCTCCGCGCTCACGCGCAATCAGGTGATCAGCTTTATTCTGTCGGTGGTGATTTGCCTCTTTTTCATCCTCGCGGGCTATACGCCGGTGACGGATTTGCTCACGCGTTTTGCCAGCCCGGTGGTGGTGGAAGTGGTCGCATCGTTCTCGGTGATGACGCACTTCGAGGGCTTCCAGCGCGGCGTGATCGATCTGCGTGATTTTCTGTTTTTCGCCTCGGTGATTGGCTTCGCGCTGTTTACCACCGGTGTGATTATCCGCAGTCAGCGGGCAGGGTAGTAAGGGAAAACCATGAAGAAATCCAATCTCGATTCCTTGTTTTATTCCGCCGGCGGCCTGGTGCTGCTGGCGATTATTCTGATCGCCGCGAACTTTTTGTTCAGCGCGTTCAAAGCGCGCGTCGATTTGACGCAGGGCAGCGTTTACACCCTGTCGCCCGGGACGCGCGCGATTTTGAACAAACTCGAAGCGCCGGTAAAAATCCGTTACTACTACACGCAGGGCGGCAACACCGTGCCGGTGGCGTTAAAGACTTTTGCCAAGCGCGTGGAAGACCTGCTCGCCGAATACAAAGCCGCGTCGAACGGCAAGGTGATTATCGAGAAATTCAATCCCGAACCGGATTCGGATGCCGAGGAATCCGCGGCACTGGATAACGTCGAAGGGCAGCAGACCAACACGGGGGAAAAGTTTTACCTCGGCCTCGCGGTGTCGTTCCTCGACAAAAAAGAAGCCATTCCCGTGCTGTCGGCCGACCGCGAGCAATTGCTCGAATATGACCTCACCAGCAAAATTTCACAGGTGGCGCAGGCGAAAAAGCCGGTGATCGGTTTGATGGCGGGCTTGCCCGTGCTGGGCCGTTCGCTTAACCCGATGACCAAGCAGCAGCCCACCGAGCCGTGGGTGCTGGGTTCCGAATTGAAGCGCACCTTTGAAGTGAGAAAGATCGAGCTCGATGCCAAAAAAATCGATGACGACATCAAAGTGCTGCTGGTGATCCATCCGAAAAACATCACCGAAGAAGCCGAATACGCCATCGATCAGTTCGTGCTGCGCGGCGGCAAGTTGATCGCGTTCGTGGATCCGTATGCGTATTTCGATCAGCAGCCCGACATGCAAAACCCCTTTGGCGGCAATCAGGCCGGCGGTTCCGCGCTCTACAACCTGTTCAAGGGTTGGGGCGTTGAAATGGACGGCGGCAAGGTGATCGCCGACATGAGCTTTCCCAGCGGCTCCGGCCCGCGCTTGTTGCCGACCTTGCTCATGCTGAACAACGACGCGTTCAATACGAACGATATCGTGATGAGTCAGGTGGGCACCATGCTGGTTCCTTTTGGAGGCACGTTTAAAGGAAAATTGGCGGATGGCTTAAAGCAATCGGTGCTAATCCATTCATCGAAAAACGCCATGCCGGTGGATTTGATTATCGCCACGCTGTCGGGCGAGCCGTCCACGCGCGGCTTCGCGCCCACGGGCAAGGAAGAGCCGATCGCGATGCGCATCATCGGCAAATTCAAATCAGCATTCCCCAACGGCGAGCCGGTGCCGCAACAGCCCGCAGCGAAGAAGGGCGAGGCGCTCGTGGCGCCGCCGCCGTCTTCGGGCAAGCATATGCGTGAAGCCGCCGCCGAAAACTCGGTGGTGCTGGTGGCTGACGTGGACATGCTCACCGACGGCGCGGCGGTGGAAACACAAGACGTGTTCGGGCAAAAAGTGGTGGTGCCGCGCAACGGCAACCTCGCCTTCGCACAAGGTCTGGTGGAGCAGCTCGCGGGTGACCAAAATCTCGCGACCCTGCGCAGCCGCGCGGCGTTCAGCAAGCCGCTGACGGTGTTGCGCAAGATGGAAGCACAGGCGCAGCAAGCGTACCTCGGCAAAATCAAGGGCCTGGAAGATGGTCTGAATCAAACCACCGAGAAATTGCAAGCGCTGCAAAAAGGCCGTACCGGAACGGGGACGGCAACCGCGGCGACGGTGCTGACGCCCGAGCAGCAAGTGGAAATCGAAAACTTCCGCAAGAAAGCGAATGAGACGCGTAAGGAGTTGAAGGATTTGCGCAAGAACCTGCGGGTGGATTCCGACCGGCTTGAGTTGTGGACCAAGGTCATCAACATCGGCGCGATACCGCTGCTGGTGGCGATACTCGGCCTGATGCTGGCGCTGGCCAAGCGCCGCAAAATGAGAATGGCGGTGGTAAGCGTAACGCCGGCGGGGGCCACATGAACCGCAAACAATTTTTGTTGATGCTGGTGGCGGTCGCTGTGCTCGGCGGCGCGGGGCTGGCGATGTTCTGGAAGGACATTTCCGGATACAAGGAAAGCGGCGCGAAAATCGGCGCGAAAGTGTTGCCCAATTTGAAGGCCGCCGATGCCACGGAAATTCGCCTGAAGGACGCCAAAAACGAAGTCACGCTGGTGAGCAAAAAAGGCTCGTGGAGCGTGAAAGAGCGCGGCGGTTATCCGGCGGATGTCGGCGAGATCAGCGAACTGCTGGCGAAGCTGGTGGAAGCGAAAATTGTTCAATCCGAAGCGGTGGGCGAATCTTTGTATCCGCGCCTGAACCTTGCCGAACCGCTAAAAGATAAAAGCGAAGGCACCGGCACGCTGCTCGAACTGAAAGACAAAGACAGCAAGCCCATCGCCAAGCTGATCTTCGGCAAGGTGTCGCTGAAAAAAGACCCCGGCAACCCGCTGCCCAACGCGGTGGATGGCGTGCCCGCGGGCCGCTACATGGTCGCGCCGGGCAAGATTACCAGCGTGGTGGTGGTGTCTGATCCGTTCGCGAACGTCGATGCCAAGGCCGGCAAGTGGCTGGCGAAAAATTTCTTCAAGGCCGACCGCATCAGAACGCTGACGGTGGGCGAGGGCGCGGCGCAATGGAAGCTCACGCGCGAACTCGAATACAGCCAATGGAAATTTGCTGCCGGTGCGGGGCAGCTTGATCCCAGCGCGGCGGTGGGCGCGGTGAACGCGCTGGGCCAGTTGGCGTTCAGCGATGTGTCGACCGATGCGAAAGTCGATGGGGAGAAAGTCACCAAAATTATTGCGGAAACCTTCGACAACCTGACCTATACCATCACCGTGGCGAAACAGAAAGCGGGCGACGATTACCTGTTCAATTTTGTGCTGACCGGCGAGCCGCCGAAAACCCGCGCACCTGAAAAAGATGAAAAGCCCGACGAAATCAAACGCCGCGCCGAGGAATACGAAAAGTCGCTGAAAGTTCTCGAAGCGCGCAGCCAGTTTGAAAAAATCCTCGGCCAGTGGGTGTACGTGATGCCGGCGAAATCGCTGGAGCCGATGTTGAAGGATCGTGCGCAAATGGTGGTGCAGCCGCGCAAGCCCGGTGATGACAAGGGCGGCCCAGGCGGCCCGCCGCCGGGAATGATGCCCGGCATGCCTCGTTAAAAATATAAATAAAAATAGTGAGCATCGTAGCGCGGTAGCCATCCCGTCTTTGGCGGCGCGGCACGCAAGGCGGGATGCGCTACGCTACTCCTGCTTGATCCCCGCGCGCCGCGCGACATCGCTCCACTTCGGAATCTCCGCGCGTATAAACGCATCGAACTGCTCCGGCGTGCCCGGCGTGATTTCGTTGCCCATCGCCTTGATGCGCTGTAGCGTATCGGGGTCGCGCAGCACGCTATTGAGTGTTGCGTTGAGTTTGACGATCACGCCGCGCGGCGTCGCGGCGGGCGCGAGAATGCCGTACCAGCCGCTCGATGAAAAGCCCTTTAACGCCGCTTCGCCGATAGTCGGCAAATCCGGCATCAGCTCCGAGCGTTTTTCACCGGCAACCGCCAGCGCGCGCAGACGTCCGGCCTTCACCAGTGGCGCCACCAGCGCCAGCGTGTTGAACATGATGTCCACCTGGCCCGCGATCAAATCATTGGTGGCGGGGCCGTTGCCTTTGTACGGCACATACAGAATGTCCACGCCGGCCTGCGTCTTGAACAACTCCCCCGCGAGGTGCTGTGATCCGCCCACGAGTGCGCCCATCGAGAGTTTGCCCGGTCGTGATTTGGCAAGCGCGATCAACTCCTTCACCGATTGCGCGGGCACCGCCGGGTTCACCACCAGCGCCGATTGATTGAACGCGATCAGGCCCACCGGCGCAAAATCACGCAGCGGATCGAACGGCAGCTTCTTGAACAGCGCGGGATTAATCACGTGGCCGGTGTAGCCGAAGAGCAGCGTGTAGCCGTCGGGCGCGGCGCGCGCCACCATCTCGGCGCCGATGTTGCCCGCCGCGCCGGGGCGATTATCCACCACCGTGTGTTGTTTCAGCGCGACAGAAAGTTTTGTCGCCATCACCCGCGCCACGCCGTCACCACCGCCGCCGGCGGAAGAACCGGCGATCAGGCGGATGGGGCGGGCGGGGTAGTCTTGCGCGCGGCTGGGTGCGGCGGGTGTCAGCAACGAAATCACCGCGGCGACGCAAGAATAATTCAGCGGATGCATGGCGTCACATCAATCCACTTTAGCCGATTGAAGTTCACTGTGTCGCCCGCTGCATAATTACGCCCCATGCAACCACCGCACGGCCAATCACCTTGATGTTCTGAAACGCAAGCATGCGGGCGATATTAGGGGACGACCCGCGTGGCGGCAACGTCACGGCACGCAGGTGTCACTGCTGTATGTAATCGCTGGTTTTCGGACCGGGCTTTTTCGCGTATAAGAATGCCTGCGATGTTCGGCGCCGCGCGGCTGAATAAGCCGCTGGTACGTGCATGGCGAATGTATTGTAAGTATATGTTTTATAAGGAATTATTAAAATGGATTCCCACGATTCCAGCAAGTTTTCCAAGTCGCCGGTGCTGCCGGCGGATCACCAATGGACGTTTACCAAGCGCAAGGGCATCTACGAATCCGACGTGACCGCGCTGGTGCGCCGCATGCTCGAAGACGACGCCATACGCGAAGACCAGCGGAGCGCGTGGGAACGCTGGCGCAATGATCCCGACAGCCTGAAATAACATCGCACACCGGGTAACGAAGTGATACGAATCGCATTAATGATCCGCCCGCTTGTGCGTGTACTCGCAGGGATCGCCGTGCCTGTACTGCCCTTACTTATGGCGCAGGCGGCGCAGGCGGCGGACAGCTATCCCACCAAGCCCGTGCGCTGGGTCATCCCCTTTGCGCCGGGCGGCAACGCCGATACGTTGTCGCGCACCGTCGCGCAAAAAATTACCGATACGCTCGGCCAGCAAGTGGTGGTGGATAACCGCTCCGGCGCCAACGGCGTCATCGGCATGGAAATCGTCGCGCGCGCGGCGCCCGACGGGCATACCGTGCTGCTCGGTTACATCGCCAACGTGGCGATCATGCCGAGCCTGGTATCGAAGCTGCCGTACGACATCCTCAAAGACTACGCACACATCACGCAACTGGCGAGTTCGCCGAATATTTTCGTCGCGCATCCGTCGGTCAATGCGCGCAACTTCAAGGAACTGATCGCGCTGGCCAAGTCCAAGCCCAAGTCGTTGAGTTTCGCCAGCGCCGGTGTCGCCAGTGTCGGCCATCTCACCGGCGAACTCATCAACACGATTGCAGGTATCGACTTGCAGCACGTGCCGTACAAAGGCAGCGGACAGAGCGTGATTGATTTGCTGGCGGGACAAATTCAACTGATGGTGAGCGGCATGTCATCGGTGATGCCGCACATTAAGGCCGGGCGCATGCGCTCGCTGGCGGTGACCGGCGCGCAACGCTCGCCCGCCATGCCCGACGTGCCCACGCTGGCGGAATCCGGTTTTCCCGGTGTGGAAGCCACGGCATGGTACGGCCTGCATGCCCCAGCAAATACGCCACAGCCCATCGTCACGCGCCTGCATGGCGACATTGCCAAGGCGCTGAAGCTGCCCGATGTGAAACAGCGTCTCGAAGGACTGGGCTTCGATCTTGTCGGCAGCCCGCCGGATGCGTATTCTGCTTATATCAAGTCTGAAATTGCGAAGTGGGCGAAGGTGGTGAAGGCGTCCGGCGCGAGAGCGGAGTGAGGGTTTTCGTGAGGTGTGAAGCGTGAGGCGTGAGGCGATATTGGCGGCGGGCGGGTTGCTTGGGTGCTTTGCATTAACGGCAGGCGCGCAATCCTACCCGGTTAAAACCGTGCGCCTGATTGCGCCTTCGTCCCCTGGCAGCGGCGTCGATATCGTGGCGCGTTTCTACGCGCAAAAACTCTCTGCACAAATCAAGCAACAAGTCGTCGTCGAAAACCGCGCCGGCGCGGGCGCCAACCTTGGCGCGGAACTCGCCGCCAAGGCGCCGCCCGACGGCTACACGCTGTTCATGGGCACGCCCGCGCACACCATCAATCCCAGTCTCTACCGGCGCTTGAATTACGACATCGTGCGCGATTTCGCGCCGATCAGCCAGGTATCCAGCGGGCAATACGTCGCGGTGGCGCATCCGGCGCTGCCGGTGAAAACGCTGCCGCAATTGATCGCGCTGGCCAAGGCGCGGCCGGGGCAACTTAATTACGGTTCGGCGGGCAACGGCAACGCCACGCATCTGGCGGGTGAGCTGTTTCGCGCGATGGCGAATATCAACATCGTGCATGTGCCCTACAAAGGCAGCGGCCCGGCGCTGGTCGATCTGATGGGCGGACAAATGCAGTTCATGTTTTCCAATCTGACGGCGGCGCTGCCGCACATCAAATCCGCCAAGCTGCGCGCGCTGGCGGTCACCGGCGCCAAGCGCACGCCCATCGTGCCGGAACTGCCCACGGTGGCGGAAGCCGCGCTCCCCGGCTACGCCGTCGAATCGTGGTTCGGCCTGCTCGCGCCCGCAGGCACTCCGCCGGACATCATTGCGCGCCTTAACACCGAAACCAACAACGCCATGCGCGCGCCCGAGATGAAAGAGCGCCTCGCCGCCGAGGGCGCCGACCCGATGGCGGGTAGTGCCGCCGAATTTGCCGCGTTGTTGAAAAGCGAAATTGCCAAGTGGGCGAAGGTGATGAAGCAGGCGGGGATAGCGGCGGAGTAGCTTTTGCAGGCGGGGACGCGTAGTGGTCTTTAACGTGATTCTGAACTGCCGTCAGGATGCATCGCCGCGCAACACCACGTTACCGCCGCACCCCGTTACTCCGGCGTAATCCCCGCCGTGCGCACAATTTCACCCCAGCGTTTGATGTCGACGGCAACGTTTTTCTGAAATACCGCCGGTGGATCGGCGACCGGTTGATAGCCTGCGGCGATGAACACATCGCGCATGCGCGGCGTTTGCACCGCCTTGTGTATCGCGCCGTAGATTTTATTGATGATTCGGTCGGGCGTTTTTGCGGGGGCGAACCAGGCGTGCCAACCGGTGTCGATCTGAAAGCCGGGCAGGCCGGCTTCGCCGATGGTGGGCAGGTCGGGCATGGTTTCCAGCCGCTTCGCGCCGCTGTAGCCCAGCGCGCGCAGCCGTTCGGCACGCACATGCACCGTGGCGGTCAGCGGCGGCACGATGTTGACCTGCGCTTCGCCGCCGAGCACCGCCACCAGGGCCGGGGCTGAACCCTTGTACGGCACGTGCAGCATGCGTATGCCGGCGCGCGTGTTGAACGCCTCGGTAATCAGATGCAGCACATTGCCGACGCCCGGTGAACTGAAAATGAGTTGCTGTTTTTTTGCCAGCGCAATCAATTCGGTGACTGAGCGCGCGGGCACTGACGGATGCACCACCAGCAGCGCGCCGTGCCCGACGATCGGGTTGGTGATCGGCGTAAAGTCGCGGATCGGATCGAACGGCAGTTTCTTGTAGGTGCTGGGGTTGATCGCGAACGCCATCGAGATGTGCATCAGGGTGTAGCCGTCGGGTGCGGCCTTCGCCACGATGTCACAGCCGATGATGCCGTTCGCCCCGCCGCGGTTATCGACAATCAAGGGTTGACCGAGCGTGCTTTCCATTTCTTTTGCCAGCCCGCGCGCATTCACGTCCGTCGCGCCGCCGGGCGGGAACGGCATGATCAGGCGGACCGGGCGTGTCGGCCAATTCGCGCTGGTCTGCGCCGCCGCGCCCGGCGACAACAGCATGGCGCCCACCGCCAGCGTGAACGTCAAACAGATAGCTGCGTTTCGGGTTTTCACGGGATGCCTCTCCTTGTGCTAATCGACGGCGCGCGGCATGCGCGCATCGATGGCGACTTTGGTCCACTTGGCGATTTCGGCCGGGATGATCTTGCGCATCTCATCCGGCGTTTTGAGGTCGATCACCGCGCCCATGACGGTCATTTGTTTTTGCACGTCGGGCATTTTGAAGTAACGGGAAATTTCGTCGTGCAGTTTCATCACGATGGCGCGCGGCGTGCCGGCGGGGGCCGCGATGGCATACGAGTTCGACGCCTCGTAGCCCTTGACGCCGGCTTCGTCGAGCGTGGGAATATCCGGCAGCAGCTCCGCGCGTTTCAGCGTGCCGACGGCCAGCCCCTTTAACTTGCCGGAACGCAGGTGCGGCAGCGCGGGCACGCTCACGGCAAAAGTCGTATGCACCTGTCCGCCGATGACATCGATCATGGCGGGCACCGCGCCTTTGTACAGCACGATGTTGAAATCATGCTTCGACAGGCTGGTGAACAGCGCCGAGGCAAAATACTGAAAGCCGCCGGATGTCGATAGCACGAGTTCACCCGGTTTGTTCTTTGCCGCGGCGAGTAAATCCTTGACGGAATTAACCGGCATCGACGGCCCCACGCTCAACACAATGAAACTCGCGCCGAGTTTGGCGATAAAATCCAGCGCCGTGTGTGAATCAAACGGCAGCTTGCGCACCGCCGGGTTCATTACGTAGGCCGATGACACCAGCAGCAGCGTATAACCGTCGGGCCGCGCCCTGACCGCGATCTCCGTGCCGATCAGGCCTTCGCCACCCGCACGATTGTCGACGATCACGCTCTCGCCCAGCGTGGCGGTTAGATGCGTGGCGATCATGCGCGCCAGCACGTCGTTGGTGCCGCCCGGCGTGAATGGCACGATCAGGCGGATGGGCTTGTTGGGATAGTGTCCGGCGGCTGGCTTCGTCGTTTGCGCGGACGTTGCAAGCGGCGGCAAAAGCGCGGCGACTGTCATTAGCGTGCGTATCAATCTCGACAACAGGGCCTCCTTCATTGTGGTGTTCAGCTACGGTATGACTTTCTCACGCCGGTAGTAATCGAACAAATCGATAAACATGCGCCCGCTGTCCAAGCATTCGTGGAATCCAAACTGCCGCGCCTTGATGGTGGACGACATGATGTCGAACGTGGGGCCGAACACAAAGTCGCCATAGGGCCACACTACGAGTTTATCGTAAGCGATTGTTTTTAATGTATATTTTTTAACAATACTGTCCCACGCCAAAGCCATGCCGGGTGTCGTCATCGTTTGCCCGAGGCGCACGGTTTTTATCTCGCCGAGCGGCATGCCGAAATAATCGGCGAACAACGGCCACAGATTTTCCCAGCGCAGGTAGTCGCCGTTGGTGATATTGAAACTTTGATTGGCGCAAGCCGGTTCGGTGCTCATCCACTGAATCGCGCGCGCGAGCAACGCGGCTTCGGTGCATTGATACAGCGCGCGGTAATTGCCCGCCGTGCCGGGAAAATGCAGCGGCTCGCCGCGTTCTTTGCAGATGGTCGCGTAAACGGCGATCACCATGCCCAGCGCGCGCGCGAAACCGGTGGCGTGATCGCAGATGGCGTGCGGGCGGCTCGCGCTCCACGACCAGCGCTTGTCAACCGGTTCGGCCTGTTGCCGCGCGAACAAATAATCTTCCTGTGCGTAGTAAAAATTGGCGTTGTTCGCCACGCGTGAATCGGATTCCAGCGCCGGTGTTTTATAGGCCGGCAGCGTCGAACCGTAATACTTGGAGCCTTGCACCATGTGTATATGTTGAAGGTTCGCGGCAACCGGCGCCACCGCCTCGACCAGATGGCGCAGCATATTCGTGTTGAGGTCTATCGGTTCCGGCCCGGACGAGTTGTGATCGTAACGCGCGGCATAAAAAATGTGCGTTGTGTCAGCGAGCGCGCCGAGTCTTTGTTTGCAATCGGCGGCATCGGTAAGATCGACAGAGACGGCTTTGAATGAGCATGCGCCCGCCGGCGCACGGCGCGACAGGCCGGTCACTTCCCAATCCGGATCGGCCGCGAGCACTTCCGCCAGGCGGCGGCCCACCACGCCGGAAGCGCCGGCAACCAGCGCATGAAATTTCGCGCTCATTCAGGTTTGATACCCATCGCCTTGATGAGCTTGCCGTATTTCGCGTGTTCGTCCACGACAAAGCGGCCGAATTCTTCCTGCGTGTTGCCGACGCCGTCGCTGCCCAAGTCCTTCAGCCGCTCCTTGATGTCGGGCAGATTCACCGCGCGTACCAGTTCCTTGTTCAGCCGCGCAACAATGTCAGCCGGTGTTTTTGCGGGCGCATGCACCGAGTACCATGCACTCGCGGTGTATTCCGGCATGCCGGCTTCGGCAAACGTCGGCACCTGCGGCAAATCGGGCAGGCGCGTGCTGCGCGCAATGGCAAGCGGACGCAGCCGTCCGCTTTTCACATGCGGCAGCGCGGAAGCAGCCGGGTCCACCAGCATCTGCGCTTCGCCGCTGATGGTGCCGACGACGGCAGGCGCGCCGCCTTTGTAGGGGATTTGAATGATGTCTATTTTGGCCAGGCTCTTGAAGGTTTCGCCCAGCATGTGCGCGGAAGAACCGGTGCCCGCCGAGGCGAATTCAATCTGCCCAGGGCGCCGCTTGGCGAGCGCGATCAATTCCGTTAGCGAGTTTGCGGGTAGCGCCGGGTTCACCACCAGCAGTGTGGGCGCGATCACCAGCAACGACACCGGCGCAAAATCGCGCAGCGCGTCGTAACCAGGTTTGGCATACAGGTGCGGACTGAAGGCGTGCGTGGCAATCGACGACAGCAGCAGCGTGTAGCCGTCGGGCGCCGAGCGCGCGACGAAGGTGGCGCCGATGGTGGTGCCCGCGCCCGCGCGGTTTTCGATGATGACTTGCTGGCCGAAAGCCTCGGTGAGTTTCTGGCCGAAGAGGCGCGCCAGCGTGTCGTTGCCGCCGCCGGGCGGATAGGGCACGACGAGGCGCACCGGCTTGGTGGGATAGGGTGCTTGCGCCTGTGCCGTCATCGACGTGGTTGCCGCCAACAGAGCCAGTAGAGCATGCGTCTTGGTGAGCTTCATGCGTTCCCTCCTGTCGACAAGCTACGCAGCTTGCGTCGTTATGTTCCCCAACGATTTTCGCGCCCAGTCAGCGTAAGTGCCGGTATCTATCATCTTGTTGCGGATCACGTGACGTAATGTGTGCAACTCGTCTTCGGTGGGCGCTGGCGTCATCGCCACCGGATCGTTGCCCAGATCGAAGCCGGTGTTTTCCTGAATGTCGTTCAGCGTGTACGACGGATGCACCGAATCGAGCCGCAGTACGCCGGCGGTTGTGTCGAAGCGGAAATTCGCTTTCGGCGT
Organism: Bordetella parapertussis; assembly: GCA_945893125.1. Lineage (GTDB taxonomy): Bacteria > Pseudomonadota > Gammaproteobacteria > Burkholderiales > SG8-41 > UBA5216. Next base: position 6,313 of record CAMDDY010000013.1, on the reverse strand, counting down.
GACCGCCTTGCTCGGATTACCATGCCGCAGTACATCCGGCGGGCAACTGCCGGCGGCGGAAATAAAATCCACTTTTTCCACCAGCGAGCGTGCGGTGTGTTCGGTGCGAAACACCACCGTGCGGCGCGCGCCGTAATAAATCATGCCGCCGCCGTAGCCGCCGGGAAAGCGCATTTGCGGATGATCGATATCGGGGCCGATCTGATGCAGGTTGTAATTGCCATGGCGGTCGATCTGCACGCCGCTGACAAAAAACAGCCCCAGTTCGCCGCGCTGCGCAAGATAGTGAAACTGGCGCGATGTTTTGAAGGGATTGAACATGGAACCGAGAATGATCAATTCCGCATTCGGTGCGTGCAGCGCCTGCGCCAGCAACAGGCCGGCGGCGGGTAGTTGCGATAGCGCGCCGCACGCGGAAATTTCGCCGTCACGGACTTCGCGCGACAGTAATATCGCCATCAACTCGGCATCGGTGTAAGGCATCGCCATTACGCACCCGCCGCGCGCGCAGGTTGTCGCCAATCGAGCGGCACGAAGCGTTCGACGTACTCGTCGTGGTTGCGCACCCCATGCACATGGGTTTGCAGATAGGTTTCGAATGATGCATCGTCTTTTGATGCGATGACGTATTCGCGCATGTGAACCTTGTCGGGGCCGTACAGCCCGGCGCAGCCGGCCGGATGCGCGCCGAAAGGCGCATGCGCCACCGTGTCCACGTGTATCGCGGGAATAAATGCGCCCTTGGTTTCCTTTTCAGTGATCTGATCGACAATGCGTTCGGCGGTGACGATCACGTGTGCAGAGGCTTCCGCGAGAATAACCACGTCGGCCTCGTAGCCGCACGACACATTGCCGTGCCGGTCCGCGGTTTGCGCATGAAAAATCGCGACATCGGGGCGCAGTGCTTTCGCCACCACGGTTCTGGTTTTACCGTCGAACGGATCAATGGCCACAACCATGTCGTCGCGGCGCTTCAGAATATCGGTGCCGAACAAACCGACGACCGGCACGTAAGGTACTCCCATGGACCCAGCCTGGGCCTGTGCAAAGAGTACCCCTCAGGTATTGTCCATCGAGATCACTCTGCCGCCCAATACATAGCGCGCAAAGTTGGGGCCGGTGCGGGCGAATTCGCCGAGTGTCACGCTGCACGTATCGACAATGCCCACCGCGCCCGCGCCGACCAGGAAATCGATATTCAGATCGCCGCCCACCACGCCGACCACGCGTAAGCGGCGCGTGCCTTGCCGCACCAGTTGGCGCAGCAGCGCCATCGGCGCGCGTTGCAGGTTGGCGCTCATCACCACGCGCGCGCCAGATTTGACCTGCGTGGCGGCTTGTTCGAGGGTGGTTAGTTTGTCTCGCATAAAATTCTCCAGATTTTGCAATTCACATAAAACATTACATGGTGTCGATCATGCGCTGTGCATGATGCCCGCGTCAATCCGTGCTCAGTCCACTTTAACACCCGCCAGTTTCACCACCTTGCCGTAGCGCTCATAATCCTCACGCACGATTTTTGCGTATTCCTCCGGCGTAGTCCATGCGGGTTCTTCGCCTTGCGCCGCGTAGAGTTGCCGGGTTTCGGGCGCTTTTAACGCTTGCACGAAGGCGCTGTTGATGCGATTGATGATGTTGCGCGGCGTGCCGCGGGGCGCCAGCACGCCGTTCCAGCCGAGGAATTTGAAGCCCGCCACGCCGGATTCGCCTATCGTCGGCAGCTCCGGAAAAATTGTCGAGCGCTTTTCACCACTGACGGCGATGCAGCGCGCGCGGCCGGCTTTCCATGGCGCGAGGTAGGCCGCCAGCGGGCCGAGCGACCAGTTCGCTTCGCCCGCGCCGATGGCGGTGGCCGATGGGCCGCCGCCCTTGTACGGCACATGCGTACTTTCGATGCCGGCGGCGGTGGCGAACATCAAACCCGCGAGATGACTGGTGGAGCCGATACCCGCCGAGGCCATCAGTAATTTGCCCTGACGCGCGCGGGCGAGATCGATGAGTTCGCGCGTGGATTTCACCGGCAGCGCGGCGTTCACGCACAGCCCGGCCTGTGTGATGGCGAACAGCGATACCGGCGCGAAATCATTCACCGGGTGATAGGGCACGTTCTTGTACGTGTGGGGCGCGACCGCGAGCGTGGCGAACGACGTCGCGAGCAGCGTGTATCCGTCTGGCGCCGCGCGCGCAACGATTTCCACGCCGATGGTGCCTCCGGCGCCGGGGCGGTTATCGACCACGATCTGTTGACCGAGGCTTTCGGCGGCGCGTATGAACGCGATGCGCCCAAGGATATCGCCCGCCGAGCCGGGGCCGTTGGAAATAACCATGCGGATGGGGCGGACTGGATAGGATTCCGCCGCGTGCGCTGCCACCGCTGGCACGCATCCCGCCAATAGTACCCACCATGGACTGCGCATGCTTCCTCCTCGTGTTATTTGCGGTTATATTGGCACTGAATCCTTCACCGGCGCAAGCCACGACGAGACTGCATGCAATACATCTACGGCTACCACGAACTGAATACCGCGCCCGACAACCCCACCAGCGCCAAAGTCGCGCCGCGCCGCGTGTTGTCGGGCGACACCATCGAAACCGCGAAATCTTCCACCATCGGCGCAGTGCTGTATGGCGAGCACGTGGCGGTGGCGCTGGCCATGCAGGCTGCGGGCTCCGGCGCGAAAGCGCACTCTCATCCGAACGAGCAATTCAATTACATCGTGCAGGGCGTGATGGTGTCGGATATCGCCGATGAGAAACTGACCTTCGGCAAAAAAGGCATGATCGTGCATACGCCGGCGATGTCGATACATACCGGGCAGGCCTGTCCCGACGAGGATATGTACTTTTTCGCGATGAAAGACACACGCCACGGCATTACCGGCCCGCCCGTCGATGGCAAGCACGATGGTCCGTTATATTTGCCCGGTTTCGGCAAGCGCGCGAGCGAGGCCAAAAAAACGACGGCGCAGATGATGGCGGAATGCGGCGCCGATCCCGAAGGGGTGAAGACGCGCTATATATATGATTTTAATGATCTTTCTGAAAAACCGGGGCGTGCGACCAGCGCGCGCATGGTGGCGGGGCTGCACCTCGCCAGCGGCGTGAAAGGCGGCTTGCTGATCAGCGAAAAATTGCAAGTGGCGGTGCTCGATCTCGCGCCCGGCGCGGTGTTGCCTACGCACGGGCATGACAACGAGCAATTCACGCTGGTGGCCGAGGGCGATGTGCATGCGTATGTGGCGGGAAACTCGCAGCGCGTGAAAGAACGATTTGTAATTCACGTGCCGCCGCAGGTGTCGCATGGCATCATCGCAGGCACCCAAGGCGCACGTATCGTGACGGTGCAGGACACGCGGTTTGCGTTTGCGGGGTGAGGGATGGGGGATGGGGGGTGAGGGTCAACGCCATTCTGAGCGGGCGCGTTGCTCTACCCAGTAACCTTTTAATTTAATGTCGGGAGATTGCGATGAAATTAAATAAGTCGTTGATTATATTATCAATTTTTGTATTTCCGTGGACGGGCGCCACTGCGCAAACCACACCGCCGCCCGCGCCGGCGACAACCACCGCGACTCCGCCGCCGCCCAGCCGGGCGCAGATCGAGGCAGACCGCGCCAAAGTGGAAGCAGATCGCAAAAAATTGGAGGCTGACCGCGCGAAACAAGGCGCGAGTGAAGCCGAACTCAAGCGCGAACGCGAGGCGCTGGCGAAGGATAAAAAGGCACTCGAAGACGCGCGCAAGAGCGGTGACGCCGCCAAGATCAAGGCGGCGGAGGACAAGGTCAACACGCAACGCAAGGAAGTGAGCAAGGATCGCAAGCAGGCCGAGGCCGACCGCAAACAGACACAGGCGAATCGCGAACAGACGCAAAAAAGCCAGACGCAATTGCGTGAAGACGAGCGCCGCCGCCGTGAAGCCCGTGAAGCGCGCGAGCGCGAGCGTCAGAAAACCCAACCGCAGGCACAGCCGCAGCCGCAGGCTCAACCGCAGACCCAGAGCGGCACCAACAACGACGCGCGCAGCAAGGGCAAAAAAGACTGGGCGCACTCCGAGAAAAAAGGGCGCGGCAACGGCAAAGGCAAAGGTTCGGATAATTAATCGCAACGTAAGTAACAGCAGGGAGCGGCGACGATGAAGGTGACACAACTTTTCGAAAATATCGGCGCGGAAATTACAGGCATTGATTTACGCGAACCGGTTGATGCGGAAACGCGCCGTCGCCTGAACGCCGCCGTTGTCGATAACGTCGCACTGGTGATTCGCGATCAGGATTTCACGCCGGAGCAGTATCTCGCCGCCGTCACCTTGTTTGGTGAGCCGATGGATCAACATTTCACGCAATACGCGCTTCCGCATTGCCCGCTGGTGCATGAAGTGTCGAACCGGCATCAGGATAAATCCGGCAAGCGCGTGAAGCACGGCGCGGGATGGCATACCGATCACACCAATCACCTGCGTCCGCCGAAAAACACCAGCCTGTACGCGGTGGCGTTGCCGTCATCGGGCGGCGATACGGCGGTGGTCAACATGCGCGCCGGATACGATGCATTGCCCGGCGACATCAAGCAAAAAATTCAGGGCATGAAAACAGTCAACGTATTTCAAGGCAGCGCCTCGGCGACCTATTCCGGGCAATCGGCCGATGCGCAGGTCGAGAAAAAGCCCGAGCCCGTGTTGCAGCCGCTGGTACGCACCAATCCCGACAACGGCAAGAAAGCGCTGTATTTTCATCCGGTGAAAACCGAGAACATCGTCGGCATGAGCGCGGAGGCATCGCAGGCGCTGCTGAATGATCTGCTGGAGCGTTCCATCAAGGATGAATTCGTCTATCGCCATAAATGGCGTAAGGGCGACATGCTGATCTGGGATAACCGCGCCGCGATGCACCGCGCGCACTTTGATTACGATCCAAACGAATACCGCTTGCTCTACCGTGTGCTGGTGCGGGGTGAAGTGCCGGTTTAATCGCGCATCGTGCCGTTGTCTGCGTTGTGAGGCGCGCCTATCAGGCCGATGACATTAAATCCCAGGTAAACCAGATAGCTGAGCAGGAACAGCAGCGCGGCGCGTTCCAGCGTCATGCCGTCCGCGAGCGTCCACAGCAGAAATGCATACAGCGGCAGCGACAACAACTCACCCGCCATGATCCATCGCGTACGGTGCGCGGCAAACAATCCGAACAGGAACAGCCACGACGCGATGCGTACCCAGCAGGCCAGCAGGAACAGCGCGGCGGTCTTGTCGCTCACGGTAAAACGCGAGTCATACAGCAGCGCCAGCAGCGCGGACTGGTTGATATAAATCAGCATCAGTAAACATGCTGCGATGCCAAGCACCATCGCGCCCGCCCGCAGCATTTCCATCCTGAATCGCGCGGCGCCGTAGGTGTTGCTGAAACGCGGCAAAAAAATCAGCGACAGCACGCCCGCTGCGGTGGCGGTCACCCATTCGCTGCAACGCCACAGCGCCTGAAAATAGCCCGCGTCATCCCACGACAGCGTGCGCGACAGGATGTCGCGCATCAGCAGCATCGACACCGGCCCCATGATGCCGATGGTCAGGCCCACCGGTACGAATCGCGCCAGCCGCGCCCGTCGCGCGCGCTGGTCTTCCGTTGCCGGAATGCCAGCGCGTTGTCCGGTTGAGCGCATCAGATTTCGCAACACGCACCAGACGACCATGCCGCAGAGGGCCAATGCCATGCATTGCATCCCCATCAGTCCGCGCAGCGACATGCCGAGCGCCGCGCCGGCGGCGATCAGCCACAGCACCCGTCAGCAGCGCCAGCAGCAACATGCGTGGCTGCTGGTGCTTGCCCAGCCAATAGGCGTTGAGCGTGGCGGGCAGAATGGTCAGGCAGCCCGCCAACGCCGCGAGCCGGAATAGTTCTACTGCAACGATGCCTTGCGTAAAATGGCGGGTGAGCGCCGGTGCGGCGACGACACCGATCAGCGCAACGGCCGCCGACGTGCCCATGCCCAAAGTCAGCGCGGTGCGCAACAGGTGGCGTTCGTCGTTTGCCTTGTGCGTTTGCGCCACCATGACCGTCAGACCCTGCAACACGCCCGCCAGCGCCACGGCGCATACCAGCTCCACTACCGATTGCAGTTGCGCCCACAGCGCAACCAGGGCGGGACTGCCGGCCCGCGCCAGCACTTTGTCCAGCAATGCCCTGCTCGCGAGATCGATCAGAATAATGGCGAATGCCGCCATTACCCTGTTGGGAGAGGTTAATGCGGCATGTTTGTCCGGTGGAACCGGCGGCGCATCCGCCATTACACAGGCGGGTTCATTGCGACAGCGTTGCGGACC
>CAMDDY010000012.1 GCA_945893125.1 Bordetella parapertussis | reverse complement strand
TTGTACCAATCACTTGCAGTATTTTTTACCCTTTTTATGCAAAATTCAGGCTAAAACCCTATCCATGTAGCATCCCGGCATCGGTCACGCTCTCGCGAAACGACCGGTCACGTTCCGCGAAATGCGCAGTCATCGCGGCCGCCAACCTGAAAAAACAATAACCGGGAGACACCATGTTAACTATTGCGGCCAAACGTGTGGTTGCTGAAACTTTGTCTTGCGCGGTTTTGTTCGCGGCACCGCTAATTGCGGCCGGCCAAACCTACCCCGCCAAGACCGTGCGCATCGTGGTGCCATTTGTGCCCGGCGGAGGCTCCGATGCCACCGCGCGCATCGTCGCCGAAAAACTCTCGGCCAGCTTCGGCCAGCAGGTCATTGTCGACAACCGCGCGGGCGCCAGCGGAAACATCGGCATCAACATGGTCGCGAAGTCCCCGCCCGATGGCTACACACTGCTGGTCATGTCGAGCAACTTTGCCGTCAATCCCAGTCTGTACGCCAACGCCGGTTACGACCCGGTCAGGGATTTCGAACCCGTCGCGGGCCTGACCAGCTACATGTTTTACCTGGTGTGCCACCCATCAGTGCCCGCGCGCTCGGTGAAGGCGCTGATTGCCTTGGCCAAAAGCAATCCGGGCAAGCTCACCTACGCATCGGCCGGAATCGCAACCGGCGGCCATTTCGCGGGGGAGATGTTCAGCATCATGGCGGGCGTGCGCTTGACACATGTGCCCTACAAGGGCGTGGGACCGGGAATTTACGACACGCTGGGCGGCCAGGTTTCGCTGATGTTCGGCGTGCCGGAAGTCGTGCCGCACATCAAGACAGGGAGACTGGTTGTACTGGGTGTCACCGGACTCACACGCAGCCCGACCATGCCAAACGTACCTACCATCACGGAGTCCGGGCTCCCCGGATTTGACGTGACGTCATGGCACGCCCTGTTCGCGCCCGCCGGCACGCCGTCCGCGATCGTGAAGCGCGTTAATGACGACGTGCGAAAAGGCTTCGGTCAGCCAGAAGTCGCGGAAATCCTGCGGCGCAAGGACATGGATTTGGCGATCGGCACGCCCCAGGAACTTTCCGCGCTGGTCAAATCAACCAGCGCAAAATGGTCCAAGGTCATTCGCGATGTAGGCATCAAGGTCGACTGAGTTCGGCCATGCACTTGGAGTTTGAATCGCGTGCATCACTCCGCGACGATGTTCGCTTTCTACTTGTCCTTGCGAAACGCCGGATAGAGGTTGACATAACCATGCTCAATGCGCCGCTTGGCGTGCTTGGCCGCGATGTCGCGGGAAAACGGCGTAAATCCATGGCCCTCGACCAGCTTTTGCATGAATGCCGCGCGGCCCGCCGCCGCGATGGCATCCTGCAGCGCCTGCTCTTCCCAGCCTGCCGCGAACACAGCGTCCGCATCCGCCTGCGACATCTTGCCTGGCGTCAGCATCAGCTTGCGCACAAAGGCGAGCAAGGGTTTCAGGCGCGCGTCCACCGGCGCGGTGTCCGGGTTTTGCAGCAGACGCTCTATCAGCCCTTTCTCGATGCCCCACGCGTAGGCAACCTCCGAGTGCGCCACGTATACGTATTCGCAGCCCACGACGCCAGCGGCATAGGCAAAAATCAACTCCCGTTCGCCTTGAGTGAGCGGCGAGGGGCCGTTCATCATGGCTTGGCTCATCTGCGACCAAGGCTCGTACATCGCGGGATATTTCGTGTAGACAGCGGGAGGGCCGGCGTCTTGCGGAAGCGATTTGAAAAATGTCATGTCGTGCAGCCTTTCTGCTTGTGCCAGTATTGAGACCATTCAGGTGAAAATATGAGCCAATGATCTGGCGGAGTTATCTCGTCACGTTTTTAACTAAAATGATGTGCCGCGTCACGGTAACGCCACGTCATGAAATACCCTGGTTGGGTTGGGCGTTTCCATGTCGCCGAGTTAAACGTCACGGCCATCCAAACACGTTGGCGTAAACGACCCGGGTGGCCACCGTGTCAAAGCGGATACTATCAAACAAAGGAGTATGAGGATGGTGAATTCAACATTGAATGTTTCACGCAGCGGCCCAGGCTGGACGCCGGCACAACGTCTTGCAGGAAAAGTCGCCGTGGTGATCGGCGCGGGGCAGAGTCCGGGCGAGGGGTTCGGCAATGGCCGCGCAACGGCCATGAGATTCGCGCGCGAGGGAGCACGGGTTCTGGCGGTGGACCGCCGCATCGAATCGGCGGAAGAAACCGCGGCGCTGATCAGAGCCGAGGGTTTTGAAAGCATCGCGTTTGCGGCGGATGTCACTCGCGAACAGGACACGGCGGCCGCCATGAACGAGGCGCAAAAACGCTGGGGCACGCTGGATGTGCTGCACAACAATGTAGGCGTGAGCCTGGGCGGCGGCGACGCGGAGTTGCTCAACATCACCGAGGAGGCGTTTGACAACATCTATCGCATCAACCTGCGCGGCATGGCGTTCGCCTGCAAGCACGCGGTGAAAATCATGCGCGAGCAACGCTCCGGCGCCATCGTCAACATCGCCTCGGCTGCGGCGGTGGAGAATTATCCCTACGTTGCCTACAAAACCACCAAAGCGGCGGTAATTGCGCTTACCCAGCAACTCGCGCTGCAGCATGCGCCCTATGGCGTGCGCGCCAATTGTCTGCTGCCGGGCCTGATCAATACGCCGATGGCCGTGGACACGCGCGCCGCGCGTTGGGGCCAATCGCGCGAACAAGTCGTCGCGGAACGCAATGCGAAAGTGCCGCTGCGTAATCAGCAGGGCACCGCGTGGGATGTGGCGAATGCCGCGTTATTTCTGGCTTCGGACGAAGCCAACTTCATTACCGGCGTTGCGATGCTGGTGGACGGCGGACGGGTGCTGAACGCGGGCTGACATCATCCTGCAAACGACGGCCGATCGCACTTAAAGATTTTAAGTAATTGATTATAAATAACTTTTAATACAAACACGCTTCGTCCGCTTGGTGAGAGCGTTGCTGGCGGATCGCTCGGCTCTGGCTATGCACGGCTGCATTGCAACGCCTTGGAATACCCTCAGGACGAAATAGCGCGCGTGGTGAAGTTTCTGGCGTTGATGCAGGGGGGCTTTGTCACCGGCCCCAGCATTTTGTTCGAAGGTGGGTCAATAGCACTGAAGTGAGCGCCTGACCTACCGATGATTTGCCGCAAAGTAATATGCAATTTCACTGAACGGGTTCAATACCCGCGGCTTTGACGACTTTGGGCCACCTCGCCACTTCGGTGCGAACAATCGCGCCAAGCGCATCGGGCGTTCCGGAAGCCTGCTCCAGGCTTTGCTTCTGAAAAACGCCCATGGCGTCGGTTTCATTCAGGCCTCTAACGATAACCTCGCTTAATCGTTTGATGATCGCGGGATCCGTCGCGGCAGGTGCGAATAGCGCGTTCCATCCTGTCGCCTCATAACCGGGAACGCCCGCCTCCGCAATGGTAGGCGTGTCGGGGAAATTCGACACACGTTTACTTCCCGTGACAGCAACCAGAACGACCTTGCCCGCCCGGATGTGGGGCACTATGGATGTCGCGGCAAATGACATTGCGACCTCCCCGCTTATCAGCGCGGGCAGGGACGGCGCCGAACCTTTGTATGGAATATGCGTCAGTTTAACGCCCGCCATGTATGCAAACAGTTCTCCGCCGATATGCGTAGTGGTTCCGCTGCCGGCCGAGCCATACGTCAGAGCGCCCGGCCTTGCTTTGGCCAGTGCAATCAGCGACTTGATGGATCGAACCTGTACCGAGGGATGAACCACCAGAAACAGCGGGTACGATGTCAACATCGATACAGGCGCAAAATCCTTGATGGGATCGTAAGGCGCGTTCTTGTAGATGCTCGGATTCACCGTAAAGCTGTTGGAAACGATGAGCAGCGTATAGCCGTCCGGCGGCGCCTTGGCCACGATCTCGGTACCGATATTCCCGCCCGCGCCGCCCCGATTGTCTGCAACAACTGACTGCTTGAGGCCTGCCGCCAGCTTCTGTATGGCTATGCGGCCCACGAAATCCAAGCCTCCACCCGCGGCAAACGGCAGAACCACCCGAATGGACCTGCTCGGATAGGGTTGCGCATGAACTGTGGCGGAGATGGCCGCCGCAAATAAGACCAGCCACGCCGCCGGAAGGCCGCCGCGTTTCGATACACGTGAATTCAACATAAGCGTTCCTGATATATCACATGCGGTCACCGCGACCACCGTCGACATAAAGCGTCTGCCCGGTGACGAAGTTCGAATCATCCGACACGAAGAACAGCACCACGTTGGCAATGTCCTCCGCCGTGCCGGCGCGGCCCAGCGCCGCCATCGCGGCTCTCGCGGCAATATGTTCCTCGACTTCCTTGGGGCTGCGTGTGGCGCCCGTCATTGATGTCAGCACAAAGCCCGGCGCCACCGAGTTGACGTTGATGCCGTGCGGCCCCAGTTCGCGTGCAAGCGTCTTGGTAAGTTGTATCACCCCCGCTTTCGCGGAGGCATAGTTGGCATTGCCGGCTTGCGAACCGCCCGCGGCATGCGACGACGCGCCCGTGCCGGAAATCGAGGATATGTTGAGGATTTTGCCGTAGCGCCTGCTGATCATATGCGGCGCGGCCGCCTGACAGCAAAAGAATACCCCCTTCAGATCCACCGCAAGCACGGCATCCCAGTCTTCGCTGTTCAGCGACAGAAATGGACGATGCCGCGTGACCCCGGCATTATTGACGAGAATGTCGATATGGCCGAATTTGTCGACAATGCCCTTCATGGCGCGCTGAACATCGTCACGATTCGAGACATCCATTCTCACACCAGCCGCTTTTGAGCCGCGGTCAGTCAATTCCTTTACCGTGGCGTTCATACCGGTTTCATTGATGTCCGCAACCACAACGAGGGCGCCTTCACCCGCCAGTCGATGAGCAATGGCCTTACCCATGCCTGAACCCGCACCCGTTACGACCGCCACTTTGTCTTTTACACGCATTATCTTTTCTCTCCCCAGTTGGCTATGCCTACAACCTCAAGCGACTACGCCCATCCCGGATAATGGGTCGCCGTGCAGATGGTAATGATTCATTCTCGCATTCGCAATCCAGCTGCGCGTCGCGTCGTATGGCAGCTATGTTGCGACATGCTGACTCGTTGCTTCCAACACGGGCTTTCCGGACGCTCCCGTGATCCGGGTTTGCACAAGCGTCAGATTACGCCCCTGCCTCACGACATGCGCGTGAACATCCAGCACGGGGCCGGTTGCCGGACTGAGAACATAGGCGGATATATTGGACAACCGGGTGTCCCGACCAGCCGCGCCACTCGCGACTTTTATCGCCATCCCCACCAACAGCCCACCCTGAACGTGGCCCAGGCGGTTCCCAAAATGCGGCGTAACACTTACCCGCAGACTGGCCGTCCCCTCGGACGCCGAGGGAATGCCGCACCAGAAATGTTCGATGAATGGATGCGCCCCACTCGCCGCCGCCTCGGCTTGTTCGCAGGCCTTCAACGCATGAAGCTCACGCGCATCGAATGTAATTGCATCGTGTGGCGCCAGATCGAAGTCCTCGGACAACCATGGCCATTGGGCGCGTGTTTGCCCGGTCGGCAGATCCAGCAACACGCATGTGGCGGACGCATTGCCAACCAGCGCATCGCCGCATTTTATCGACGCGGCGACCAACGATTGCCTGACACGGCTGGTATTGGAAAACGCAAGAAAGCGCGCGTCGACGCTAACGTCTGCCTTTGCTGGCGCGCCCGTTACCTGTAAATCAATACGCGCGGTTGCCGGACGCACACGAGGGCCTGTCTTCATGTCCGACACCGCGCCCAGCACCGCGTCCACCAGGGCGCAAAGCGCGCACCAGTCCAGTTGTCCCGTGCCATCGGCAAACGTCGCATCGTTCTTGAATGTCATCACGGCCGCGCCGTCACCGGCGGGCCGCCCGGTCGCACCCATGAAGACAGTTGGAAATGCAAGCCGTGCTTCGCGACTGATGAGAAGACTGCGCTCGACGCGCTGATACAAGGCGGAATGCATGGCGAGGTTTGCGCGCAGTTGCGTACTGTTACTCAACAATCCCTGACTCTCGAATGATGCGCCCCCACTTGCCGTACTCCGCCTTCACGTGCGCGGCAAAAGCCTCCGGCGTGCCGGTCCATACCTCCATGCCCAACCTGCCCAGCAATTCCACTGACTCAGGCACATTGAGAATCTGAACGATCTCCTTGTTCAACCGCGCAACCACCGGCTGAGGCGTTTTCGCCGCGACGACAAAGCCATACCATGTATACGCCTCGAAATCCGCCACGCCACCCTCCGAGAGCGTCGGCAATTGTGGAAATACTCTCAGGCGTTGCCTGGTGGTGACCGCGAGCGCGCGCAGCCTGCCTTGATTTACGAAGATGGCCGCAGTGGAAGTGGACGGAAATCCAAACTGGGTCTGCCCGGCCACAAGTTCCGAGGTTGCCGGCGGCCCGCCTTTGTACGGCACCTGCAACAAATTCAATTTCGTCATTCTCTGCAATAACACGCCGGTGAGGTGCTGCGAGCTGCCAAACCCTGCGGTCCCGTAGCTCAGTTGACCCGGCCGCACTTTTGCAAGCGCGATGAATTCCTTTACCGTATGAACGGGCAGCGCCGGATGGACAACCATGATGTGCCCGCCCAACGCCGCCGACGTGACTGGAATCAGATCCTTCAGCGGATCATAGCCAAGCGTTTTGTTAAGATGCGGATTGATTGCAAGGTTACCGTTTCCACCGAGCATTATGGTATATCCGTCCGCCTGAGACTTCGCAGTAAGCTCCGCGGCAATCGCGCCATTTGCGCCGCCGCGGTTATCCACCACCGCAGGTTGGCCCAATACCTCGCCGAATTTTGCCGTCACGACCCGCGTGATAGCATCCATTGCGCCGCCTGCGGATGAAGATACGATAACTCGCACAGGTCTGTTTGGGAACAGCGTTTGGGAAAAAGCGGCGCCGCAGCACGTCATCCCGATCACCGATCCAAGCACTGCCACTGACCAGCAAACCGAGAGCCACGCGCCACACCAAAACAGATGACAACCACGCGCAAGCGAGGCTATTCGCGGCAATTGCCGGGTTTGTTTCATCATACTGGTATGTGCAATTAGGAATCGAGTCACAGTGCCTCCCAACCATGAGGTTCTCCTGCATGGTAAACCACTTTCTGTGTAAGCAAGCCGCAAGTAGCCATAATCCATGGGATGCGCAACGTAGCAGTTCCGCAGTTCGTAAAGCCGCCGTCGGCGCGATCAACTGAGCGGGCAAGCTATACTTGCCATCCTGATCCATCTCCCAGGGAATACAAGGTTCGCACCATGAAAAGTGATTTAATAGTCGAGCCCCGGCTGGCAGCAACAGTGATGCTGTTGCGTGACGGTGACGACGGCATGGAAGTGTTCATGGTCGTTCGTCATCAAGGAAATGACTTTGCCGCGGGCGCGCTGGTGTTTCCCGGCGGGCGAGTCGATCCCGAGGATCACGACCTCGCTACCGACGCGGCGATTTTTCCGCCGCTGAACGACATAGACGCAGGCGCGGCGGCATTGCGCGTAGCCGCCGTGCGCGAGACCTTCGAGGAATGCGGCGTGCTGCTTGCCCGCGCACGCGGCGAAGCGACGCTGGTCAGTGCTGCTCGCCTGCGCGACATCGAGACCGCGCACCGCGCCGCCATGACCCGGGGCGAACGGACCTTTGGCGCCATCCTCGCGGCAGAGAACCTGGTTCTCGCCCCTGATACGCTGGTACCCTTCGCCCACTGGATCACACCGGAGCGAACCCCAAAGCGATTCGACACGCATTTCTTTCTTGCCGCCGCGCCGTCGGATCAGATCGCCCTGCATGACGGAGAAGAAGCCGTCGACTCCGTATGGATTTCTCCCGCGTCCGCGCTTAAAGAGGCCACGGCTGGTACGCACAAGCTGGTGTTCCCGACGCAGATGAACCTGCAGAAACTCGCCCGCCACCCGATGTCTGCCGCTGCAATGGATACCGCGCGCGAAAGCCGCATAGTGACCGTAATGCCCAAGCACGAGCAGACTCGCGATGGAATCCGCCTACTGCGACTACCGTTGGAAGCAGACTATGGCGGTGATCTATTCGAGGTTTCCAACCCGCAGTCAATGCCCAACCGCTGACGCCGCACTCTAATTGAGCAACATGTCCACACCTGCCGACCTTTGCCATGATTTCGCGGAGCTTATCGCCAACATGCGCTACTCCGACCTCACCGCAGGTGCGATAGAGTCAGCGAAGAAAAGTGTTCTCGATACGCTGGGCGTGATCCTCGCGGCCAGCGGTATGGAACCTCGGGTTCGCGGTATCGTTGATCTGGTGCGGGAGACTGGCGGCAACCCGGAAAGTTCGGTGCTGGGGTTTGGCGGGCGTGCGCCGGCGGCGCAGGCGGCGTTCGCCAACGGGGCGATGGCGCACTGTCTCGATTTTGATGATCGCACGCCGTGGGGCGCGCATGCGGGCAGTTCCGCCTTGCCGGCGGCATTTGCGCTGGCGGAACGCAAGGGCGGCATTTCGGGCCGCCAAATGATCACGGCGATTGCGCTCGCCCAGGACATGTTCATCCGCCTGCGTTGCAACGTGGGCTGGAAGCAGGATTGGAATCTCTCGCCGATGCTGGGCGTGTTCTCGGCTGCCGCCGCCGCCTCGCACGTGATGGGGCTTGATCGCGAGCAGGCGGCTCACGCGCTGGGCATCGCGAGCATGCAGTCGTCGGGCACCATGGAAACGATATACGCCGCCGGTTGTGACCTGCGCGGCATGTATGCGGGTTTCGCCGCGCAAGGTGCGGTCACCGCCGCGCTACTGGCCGAGAAGGGGATCACCGGAATAAATACGCTTTTCGAAGGCAAGGCGGGTATCTTCAATGTCTATTTCGGCGGGCAATACGAGCGCGCGAAGATGCTTGAAAATCTCGGCAAGGACTTCATGGGCGCCAACATGCTCTACAAGCCGTGGCCGGCGGTGGGCATTTCGCATACTTACATCCATGCCACCATCGAGTTGATGAAAGCGCATGATCTTGCGGCGTCCGACATCGCGGAAATCTGGGGGGCGCACGGCTCGCGCACACGCCCGATACGTCCCAGTTCGCCACTTCTACCCACATACGCGCCCCTCTATTATGGGTTCCCGTTGGGGAAAGAATCATCATGTGAGGGAATTGGCGAAAGCCTGTAAGGTGGCAAAGATTACCCCGCCAATCGCCTTCCATGAGTTACGGCATACGTACGCATCACACCTCGCACAGGCTGGCGTTGATCTGCTAACCATCAGCAAACTACTCGGGCACGCCGACACGCGAATCACCAGCAAACACTACGCGCATCTCGCCGACAAAACGTTGGCTGCAGCGGTTACCAAGCTGCCGAGCTTTCTGAACGAGCCTTTACTGCAAAGTGTGGGTAGTAGCAATGCGGCATAGCGTACATGCCCACCCAATGTTGCCCCCATTCACCTGGGACGCCGCAACGAGCCTAATATTATCCAATGCCAACCAAGCCCGGTATCAAGCTTTGAGCGCACCAGATTCAGCGTGGCTCTACAGCCCGTTTTACTGCGAGGAAAACGCGTGGCATGCGGTCGCTGCCCTCGCATCAGATCACGCCCACATCGCGGTGCTGTGTATTCTTGGCCGCAGCGGCCATGTGGCGGTGTGGCGTCACCGCCTGGCCGCGCGCCCTTCGTATCCGCTCGTCTGGGATTATCACGTCGTTGCTCTGGCACGCGAAAGTGGCAGCAGCGATTGGGCGGTGTTCGATCCGGATAGTACTCTGCCGTGGGGCCTGTCTGCGCGCACCTATCTCGCAGAGACATTCCCTCCCGCAATAGAGTTGCTGCCGGAATATCAGCCCTGCTTCCGCTGGTTTGACGGGCGCGAGTATCAGCGACGGCTCAACGCCACACGCCGACACATGCGTAATGCCGACGGCACATGGCAGGCCCCTCCTCCGCTGTGGCCGCTGATCCGCTCAAAAGCCCCCGACGCCTTCGATTTGCCTGAGCTTCGTAATGCAGATTGCTGCACCCTGCCGCCGCCGCTGGACTTGAGCCAACTCTACAGCCTGCTCTGCTCGGGCGCCGCGCCTGCGGTGCATTCATAGCCGGCGGACGGCCTTCAGGAATACTGATCAGTAGCGCCAAGGCGGATAGACGCCATAATGCAAAATCTACATTTTCGCCTAAATGTCAGGTTCCGGATATACAGCTGAGGTTTCCGTGCTCCGATCGCCAGCTTCCATCAATCTTCGCATGACTATCCTGTATGCTTGCCAGAATCCGCATGACGAGCGAATCTTACGCAATGTCCACTCAGCCTGTGAATCGTTCCCGCCGCTCGCTGCTTTTGGCAGCAGGAGGTCTGTCCATGTTCTCGTTCGCGCACGCGCAGACTCGCACGCCGCTGCCCGGCGGCGGGTCGATCGACCTGCCTTCACCGTACCGGTCGAAGACCGCGTATCCGAACTATGCCGATCGCGTTCCGGATGCGCTCATTGCGTACCGTAACTGGGATTCGACGATATCGGGTCATCCCGATTGCGATGGCATGCTGGCAATCGGGCTGCCGACGCGCTTCGAGTCGCTCGACCGGTTTGTGCTGCTGTCTCGCGGAGCGCTGTCGGGCCGCTGGAGCGATGCGACAAAGATACCGGGCCAGCCTTGGGATGGTAAGGAAAAGCTCTATCCGATCGAACGCGCCGACGGGCCGGAAGGCGCGGAACGGACGCAACAAATGGCGGTTACGCGCTCGGGGTGGTTGAGCACTTACGAAGAGGCCTCGCATTTGTACGCGGTCGCGCACCGGCGCGGCCTGCATATCGCTGTATGGCTGTACGACAAACACGGCGCGGTGCGCGGGGCGCGAAAGATCGCGGATCAGATTGCGGCTTCGTTTCAGACGTAGCTTCGCGAGTTGATTGGTAGATTGTCCGGATGTTGATGCCTACCAAAAATTGACCACCCGTGCCGATTGCGTATTGACCAGTGACTGTAGAGTGATGGCCGTGGTCACCAACAGATCGGCACAGCCATCCTGAAGTGGTCAATTTGAGCTCGGCGGTAACACGAATATGCATCAATCCTGCCAAAAGTCCTTAAACCTCGTCGGGCTGAGTTCCGTGTAGCGCACCGTGCGCTGGATGTTCTTGTGTCCGAGGTAGTGCCCTTGCTCTGGGCATAGCCTATGCGCGCGCTCGGTCACGGCGAGGTGTGGACGTGGGTTGCGATTGATGCGGACACTAAGCTTGTGCCAAGCTTTTTCGTCGGCGGACGTGACGCGGGATACGCCAAGGGATTCATTGCCGATCTTGCCGGACGCATCAAGAACCGCGTGCAACTGACCAGCGACGGCCACAAGGCGTAAGACTGTCGGTTAATTGCTGTCTCATGCGCTGTGCCAATGAGCTGGCTGCCAACCTCAACGTCAATGGTGCATCATCCTCGAACGTTGGGGTTCACTGCGCTCACCGGCTACCTACGGATTCAATGCGGTTTGCGTATGACGCTGATTGCCACGAACCCTGCCAGCAGCAAGCCTGATCCCAGCAGCACAAAACGAAACGCTGTGTGAAATGCATCATGGGCGGTCAGGCCTGCTGTGAGGTGGTGCGCTTCGAGCGCTTGCAATGCGCCGGTGAGCGCCGCCGCGCCGATGATGACGCCTACCGTGCGTGTGAGCACCGTCACGCTGCCCGCGACGCCGCGGTCGCGCTGGTGAAGGCTGGCCACGACAAGGTCGGCGTAGCTCACTTGAAAGAGTCCGATTCCTGCGCCGTGCAATATCAGCCCCGGCAGCAGCACCGCCGCCGAGGGCGCAATCGGCCAGTAGGCAATCACGCCTTGCGCCAGCGCCACCAGTGCGGCGGCTAGCAGCGTCGCTCTGCGCTGGCCTGCGGCATGAATAATGCCCGTTGCGAGCGTCGATCCGGCGAGCACGCCAGCGCTGGCGACCGCGAGCAGAATGCCCATCTCTGTCGCGTCGTAGCCGCCGATGCGGGCAAGGTAGTACGGCACAAGTAACGGAATCGCGAAGCCCACAAAATTGACCATGATGCTGGTGAGATTTGCCAGTGTCACTTTGCGTAGAGCCGCGGCGGGCAGCAGCGGCTCTGTTGCGCCGTGTTCGCGTCTTGCAAAAAACAAGAGCGCCAGCGTGCCCGCGATACCGGTAGCAAGCGGCCATACCGCACGGTTTGCGTCGGGCCACAGCACGGGCGTTACCAGCAGCAGTGCGAGTCCTGCCGCGAGCAGTGATGACGAAATGATATCGAGTTGCCGAGGCGTGCGTTGCGCGCTCTGCAATGCAGGCAGTTGCGCGAGCAACACGAGTGCGAGCAGCGCCACCGGCAGGCGAAACCAGAACACGCCGGCCCAGCCCATGTGCTGTATGGCCATGCCGCCCGCGAGCGGGCCGATGATGCTGGCGATGGCGGCGCTCATGGTGTAACGCGAGAGCGCCCAGGTGCGGCGCGCTTCGCCGCAGGCCGCTACCACCAGTGCCGGCGCGCAGCTCAACACCAGCGCGGTGGCGATGCCCTGCAATGCGCGCGCCGCCAGCAGCCATGCGTAGGTGGGCGCCAAGCCGCAGGCCGCGAACGCCAGCGTGCTGATGATGAGACCCGCGCGAAATACCGCGCGGTGGCCAATGATGTCGCCGAGCCTGCCGAAAGCGAGCAGCAGGCTCGCGTAGGTGATGACATAGAACACAACCAGCCAGCGTATCGCCTGCATTTCTAGCGCGAACGCGGCGGTGATGGCGGGGAACGCGACGTTCACCGCGAAATCCATCGGCGCAATCGATGCGCCGAGCCCAATGGTGAAGAGACCGTAGAGCGGTGTCGTCTCGCGGGCGTTGGGGTTCGCTGCGCTCAACGCCAACCTACCCGGTTCGCGGTGTGTCGGCTCACAATGGTGACAGGTTCGCGCTCTTGGCTGAGTGTTTTTGATTAAGGGGCAAATACGTTTACGGACTGTTTTACGCAGCAGAGCACATGTTCAGAGCCCCAAGCTGTTGGCTTGCTATGCCCCTGTGCTGAATCAGCCTCTAGCTGGAAAACCATTACCGATTTTCACTTCTGTAGGCATTCTACAACGCCATTCGCGGCCAGGAGCAACATCGCATAGCGCCGGTCCCGGCTTGCCACAGGAAACGGAGACTGACTTTACGTAACACACAGGGTAAGTTAGGTTCCAACGCAGTGTCGATAACCGACGCTGGACTATGCTCGTCGAAGGTATTGGTATAGCGTCTCGCGGCTGATACCCAACTCGCGGGCAAGGGCGGCGCGTCCATGGCCACGATTCTCCTTGTCTTTTGCAACTACGGCTTTTGCCTGCTCAACAGAGAGTGCTCTCTTGCGGCCCTTGTAAACGCCTTTCTTCTTGGCGATGGCGATGCCCTCACGTTGTCTTTCACGTATCAGGGAACGCTCGAACTCTGCGACCGCAGCTAGAATTCCAAGCTGCAATTTGGACATCGGTGCATCCTCACCTGCAAAGGTAAGCCTTTCTTTCACAAACTGAACAGCAACGCGGCGATCGTTCAGCGACTTGATCGTCTGTAGCAAATCGAGCATGTTGCGCCCTAGACGATCCATCGAATGAACGACGAGCGTGTCACCTTCACGTAGGTATTGAAGCACTGCCTGCAACTGCGGGCGTTTCGTGTCTTTGCCGCTGGCTTTGTCGGTGAATGTCTTCACCAATTTCATGCCTTCGAGTTGGCGCTCGGAGTTCTGGTCGAGAGTGGAGACCCTCACATAGCCAACGAGTTGTCCCTTGTGTCTGACCATGTGTTGCTCCCAAAAGTGTCAAAACAAGTCTAGACAAGTATAGGCATACTGTCAATTAAATCTAATAGTGATTCTATTCTGACGTGAATTCAGGCAATTCAAAATGTCACGGTAGGGTATACCTCATTCAGACAACACAATCACGGCCTAACAGAGAGGATGCATCCGGCTATCCTGCTACGTGCGCTGCCAACGTAACTGACCTCCAGCCGGCAATAACCGCTTACAGGAGCACGGGTGGAAAACCAGGGGTATATCTGACCCTTCGCCAGCAGACGGCTGACGGCCCTCAAGGAACACTAACGGCTGCCAGTACTGCGTTTCGGCGCACACCGCCATCGGCCGTCATGCTGGCCTTAGCAATGAGGAAATGGCGCTGAACCGCCGTGGCACATCGAGCGATGTGAAAGCCGCTGCGACAGTGGCCTTCGCCAAGGCGCTGAATACGAACCTCGGCAAAATTACCACCGCGGAGTTTGATGCCGCGCGCAATGCGG
Source organism: Bordetella parapertussis (assembly GCA_945893125.1). Taxonomy (GTDB): domain Bacteria; phylum Pseudomonadota; class Gammaproteobacteria; order Burkholderiales; family SG8-41; genus UBA5216. The sequence continues at coordinate 8,847 of CAMDDY010000012.1, read as the reverse complement.
GACTCAGCGATGGCGAAATCGTCGAAGTTATACGCGGTTGCGTGAAGGTGCTTGATAGAAGAGCCGTCTACATTATGTGCCTGTTGTCTTTTCTCTACAAATACGGACTGTGCGTTGGACCGCTCATCACCCTCACCCTGTCCTTCAACAACTCGGCGGAAGGACGCTCTGGCGAAGTTCTGGGCATACGGCAATCGGTCATCAGGTCACTCGCTTCATGGCAACGGTAGTTTTTGGCCCCATCGGTTTGGCGGCTGGATTAACGCCGGTTTTCTTCGTGGGCGGAGGATTGCTGGTGCGAGGAGCGCTGATGTTGCGTTCGGGAACTCTAACGGTCGGTGGTAAATAGGGGTATCCGTCCTACATTTCCATGCGCGGTATCACGGCAAGGGCGCCGGTAGAACGAGCTCATTGTCGAAATATTGGGAGCCTTAGCGATAAATGTGCCTCCACCTTACTCGCAAAACTCGCCGTTGCCTGCGTGCGAATGGACTATTTCAAAAAGCATCACCGGATTGGTCACAATGCCCTACTTACCCAACTTCATAGACATTGCGTAGAAACGCCGGGCGCTCACAAAGTCTGTTAAACCACGTTTGCAAATTAGGCAATCCGTGATGTTCAATCGGCAGTTTGTACCAGCGATTGACGATGTAACAGAACGGAATATCCGCCATAGTCAGGGTGGCACCTTCGATATAGGGATGCTTTGCAAGTTGCGCGTCCAGAATGTTCCATACGTCATCCAGAGTCTTTTTAAGGCTTTCCAGCACGGTGTCGCCGGGTGGGGTGGAGCTTTGCATAGCATTGCTCAGTGCATGGAAGTGCGGCCTAAGCGTGGTCTGCTGCCAATCCATCCAGCGCTCCATGTCGGCAAGTCGATGCAATTCCCGTGGATACCACGTGCCCATGCCATGCTTGGCACATAGGTATCGTACAATAGCATTCGATTCCCACAGGACGAAGCCGTCGTCCACGATCGTTGGTATTCTGCCGTTCGGATTAAGCGCAAGGTAGGCGGGTTCATGATTCTTGCCGAACTCCCGGCCGACGTCTTCGCGTTCGTAAGTGATGCCCAGTTCATCGCAACACCAGAGTACTTTTTGGGTATTGCCAGAGGTTTTTCGTCCCAGGATTTTCAGCATCTGCGCCTCCCTATTTGAGCCGTGCTTGCCAAGTATTTCCATTGTTGTCCGCAAAACGACTGTTGGCAATGGGCACAAAACTACACTACGTCCGCCGCTCAACTCTTGATTTGCGATTAAGAACCAGGTGGTACATAATTGGTGCCGTGATCTGCTAACGGCTGCATGCGCTATGGGACGCCCCCGAGAATTTGATTTCAACGATACGCTTGAACGAGCGATGCAGACGTTTTGGGCGAAGGGCTATGAAGCGACATCGCTGGATGATCTTTGCGCCGCAACGGGATTGGGCCGTTCAAGCCTTTATGCTGCTTTTGGCGATAAACAAGGCCTATATCTAAGCGCTTTGGAACGATACGAGACTGCGGCTATAGGAAGAATCACAGCATCTTTATCCAGCAGTAAATCACCGCTTGATGGCATTGTCGCGTTCATTAATCGGATCATCGACGACATCGTGGCCGGTCCAGGCCGACGAGGCTGTTTTATCGGCAATTGCGCGGCTGAACTGGCCCGGCAAGACCGTATGGTCGCATCACACGTGCGCCACAGCATGGATCGCGTACAGAGTACTTTTCGTATGGCGATAGTACAGGCACGGGATGCGGGGCAGCTGCCAACGAATGCCGACGTCGATGCGCTTGCTGCGTTTCTGATGTCAGGTATACAGGGCTTGCGTCTTGTTGGAAAAGCCAACCCGGACCGCGCTGTGCTTAAAGACATTGCGAAGGTTATGCTGCGCTGCATCGAACAATAATTTTTTACCAGTTTTGGACTATCCAGTTCATAACCGCGAAAAGCGCAAAACGTTTAATCGCATTATTCGTAGCACCAAATCAAAGAAAGGATTGCCCCATGGTTCGACTCGCAGACCTCCCAGCATCAGACAAAGAGAATATGCTCAAGAAGGTTCCGACGCTGCCGCGCTTTGAGCAATGCCCCTGGGCGCGCGGCCCAAAGCTTGCGCAGCGCAGGGTAGCAATTGTTAGCACTGCGGGCTTGCACGCGCGCGGCGACCGGCCGTTCGGTAGCGGTGGCATGGACTATCGGGTAATTCCCGGCGACATCGACGCTGGTGATCTGATCATGAGCCACATGTCAGTGAACTTCGATCGCAGCGGATTTCAGGAAGACTGGAATGTCGCGTTTCCGCTGGATCGCCTGAAGGAACTCGCACGCGAAAAAGTAATCGGCTCCGTCGCGGCATTTCACTACTCATTCATGGGCGCAGTGTCGCCGGTTACGAACTACGAATCCAAAGCAGCCGAACTCGCGCAATTGCTGCGTAACGACAACGTTGACGCTGTATTGTTATCGCCCGTTTGACCCAACTGCACGTGCGCCGTCGGCGCACTCGGTCACTACCTCGAAGCTGCGGGTATTTCTACTACGCAAATCAGCCTGGTGCGCGAGCATACCGAAGCGCTCGCACCTCCGCGCGCGCTTTGGGTGCCGTTCATGCTAGGACGCCCATTTGGCGTTCCAAACGACGCTGCGTTTCAAAAAAAAGTGCTGCTCGCCGCGCTGCAATTGTTCGAACGAGAATCTGGCCCGGTACTGGAAGACTTTGCACAAGATGCACCGCATCAAAAGTTGAGTCCACCGCCGGAGAATCTGGTGTGCCCGGTCAGCTTCCCGCGCATGCAGGCCGAGGGCACGCTGCCAGAAAAACTTGCCGACGAAGTATCGCAATTGCAGGCGTGGCACGCGGTGGCGGTCAAACATCGTGGCCGCACGACGCTGGGTGTCACTGGAATGCAACCGCTGCAAATCGTCGATTACCTTTCGGCCTGGCTCGACCATCAGCCGCCGCAGCCATTTCGCACCGACATTTCGCCCGGCGACGCCCTCAAGCAGGCGTGCGATGAACTCAAGGCATTCTATCTGGAAGCGAAGTCGGTGCAACCGGGACAGCACTCGGCAGCCAGCATTCAGGATTGGTTCTGGATGGAAACCGCACTCGCTCAGGCCATTGTTCAGATACGTGCGATCGCCGCCAACAGCACGGAGCCGTCCGCGAAAGCTATTGCCGTCATGAGTTTGATCCCACGTGCTGTTGAAGCAGCGCTGAAACGCGCGACTAACGCGAACCCCGCCTAATCACCCCCCCCCCGAAAGGAGCACATCATGAGCAGTCAAGCAGAGCCCGGCCCAGGCGTCACCTTCATGGGCGAAAGACCAAGCATCGACGCGCCCGAACTACCCAGTAAACCGTACGAATTTGTAATGGAGACCGGAGTCGAGTCCCTGGATAAAATGCACAAAGTGGGACGGCACCGCAAATTCGAGATCCATGTCGATGAGCCAGCCCATCTCAAGGGCGACGATAACTATCCTCAGCCCCTCATTTATGTTGCCACAGGCTTGGGGGCCTGACTGCTTACCCAGGTGTCGCGGTACGCGACCATGACCAAAACGAATATCACCAAGGCAAAAGTGCGGGTATTGATCCACTGGTACCTTACCGGATCAGTGATCAAGGGTACGGTCGATAGCGGCTGCAAGGAAGTGGAAACGCATCTTGAGGTTGAATCGGATGACGATCCTGAAAAAGTCCAGCATGTTATCCGCTGTGCAAAAAAAGGCTGCTTCGCCGAGCAAATGGTCGTAAAGCCCGTACCACTGACGGGATCCATTAAGATCAACGGGCAACCGTTCGAACTGTAAGGATACGGTCCCGCCGACGGAATTCATAACCGTTGGCATCAAAGATTGACTACACGCAATGCATGCGGCGTGCTTACGATCGAATTGACAGCAGGAGAATTGTACTGATCCTTCGCAGGCCCAAATGGGCACTGACTATCTTGGCGCTAAGCACGGTGGGAACGCTGAGCGCTCAAACCTATCCGGCCAGATCCGTACGGGTAATTGTCGGCTACCCTGCCGGCGCTGGTAATGACGTGGTTGGCCGCCTGGTGATGGCAGAGTTGTCTAAGCGTTTTGGCCAACAGTTTATCGTGGACAATCGGCCGGGCGCTTCCGGCAATATTGGCGCCGAAATCGTCGCACGCAGCGCGCCCGATGGCTACACGCTGCTTAACGCGCCAGGTTCAATTGCCATGTCCTACAGTCTCTTTCCCAAGCTGCCCTACGACTTGTTGCGGGATTTCGAACCCATCGCAGTCATGGGTTCGGTGCCCTTTTTATTTGTGGTGCATCCGTCCTTGCCGGTCAATACCGTGAGCGCGTTTATTGCATTCGCGAAGGCCAGACCGGGGCAATTGACCTTTGGCTCTGCCGGTGCCGGTGGTGGGCCGCATCTTACGGCGGAGCTATTCAGCCTGCGTGCTGGCGTAAAGATGCTCCACGTGCCCTATCGCGGTACCGCCTATGCAACGACCGATGTCGCCAGCGGCGAGCTCAGCACGATTTTTTCGCCGACTTCATCGATATTACATCTCGTACAATCACGACGCGTGCGCTCGCTGGCGATCACCAGCACGCAACGTCACCCATCGGTGCCGGACGTGCCCACCATGATCGAGGCGGGAATGGAGGGCTTTGAGGCACGCAACTGGATAGCCTTGTTTGCACCCACAGGCATGTCGCCCGATGCGATTAACCTGCTTAATGCTGAAATCAACCGCATTGTGCAAACGCCAGGCATGCGTGATCGATTTACCGCGGTGGGCGCTGAACCCTTGGTGGGCACACCAAAGCAATGGGCTACCTACGTTCGGGATGAAGTCGCCAAATGGACCAGGGTCGTCAAAGCTGCGGGCATTCGCCTCGAATAAGGCAGCCAACAATTTGTCCAAAACGCGTATTGCAGTTAACCTCTAAACCAAACTGCACCAACAGACACAAGCACGCAGATGCAAGGGAGCATATGTCGAATCCTGAAAATTTGAAATATCACGCATCACATACCTGGCTGAAGATGGAATCGGACGGCGTCTGTATCGTCGGCGTGACACAGCATGCGCAGGATCAGTTGGGTGATGTGGTCTACGTACAATCGCCTGAAGCGGGCGTCCATGTCAAACAGGGTGAAGCCTGCGGCGTGATTGAATCGGTCAAAACGGTGGCCGATATACATGCCCCGGCATCGGGCGTGGTACTCGAGGTCAATCCAGCACTCGCTGACACACCGGAAGCCGTCAATGCAGACCCTTACGGTGCATGGCTGTTTCGCATGACACTCAGTGATTCATCGGAACTGGCAGAACTGCTGGATGCAGCGGCTTACGCGAAAGTGGCAGATGATTAGCGCAGGAACGGAGCCTGAAAAACAATAATTCAGCGGCGAATAGCTCGTTACCCGCAGAGGAGAGCACTGATGAGGCCAGTAATCGTTTCGAGGGTGATAGCAGTGCTGCTGTGCGGTGCCGGGTTCATGCTGCAGTCTGCTCTGGCACAAGTGTGGCCAAACCGGCCGGTGCGGATCGTCAATCCGACACAGCCGGGCGGCCCGTCAGACATCATGGCCCGCAGCATGGCGCAAAAATTTACTGAGGCGTTAGGTCAAACCTTCATCGTCGACAATCGGCCGGGGGCAAATGGCATTATCGGCGTCGACCTGGTTGCCAAGGCCAGCGCCGATGGTTATACCTTGCTGGCTGGTACCAACGGCCAACTGATTGCCAATACGGCAGTGTTCCCCAAACTGCCCTTCGACTCGGTGCGTGACTTCGCGCCGATCACCATTGTGGTGTCGTCACCATTTGTACTGGTGGTCAATGCGTCGCTATCTGCGAAGACCGTGACGGAACTGATCACGCTAGCCAAAGCAAAGACGGGGATGTCCTACTCATCCTTCGGCCCCGCCAGCATCGCGCATTTTGGGATGGAACTCATTCAGCTGCGCACCGGTATGAAGATGACGCACGTGCCCTACAAAGGTGGCGCACCTTCGGCAGCGGCGCTGGTAGCCGGTGAAGTGAATGCATCGCTGGACTCGGTGCAGAATCAGCTCCAGTTTATTCGCAGCAACCGCGTTCGCGCACTGGCCCTGGCGAACGGCACGCGATTGAAAGTGCTGCCCGACGTGCCCACGACAGCAGAGGCCGGCATTACCGGTGTCGAAATTGGCGGCTGGTATTCACTGCTCGCGCCAGCGGGCACGCCGAAGGCTGTGGTCAATCGTCTTTACGACGAATCCGTGAAGGCATTCAGAGTTTCACCTGAGTTGCGCGAACGCTTTGAGTCTACGGGTTCGGATGTTTTGCTCAATACGCCGGCGGACTTCGCCGCGCGTATCAAGCGTGAAATCGCCGAGTACACCAAAGTGGCGCGTGAGGCCAACATTACCGTGAGCCAATAACGGTGCGTATTACCGCGCCAATTTTGAATGGGATGCTCAAGCGAAGGTTTTGGATTGCAATTGGCTCCCTAATTGTACTGTGTCACCTCAGAGGGAGATTCAATACCAAAAGATTTTGTCCGTCATAGGGGAAAAATCCATTTTTGTAACACAGCACAATTAACGGCTGCATATTTAATTATTCCATTAAATGCGATAGTTATCGTTGACTTTTTATTCTGAGTGAGGTTGCCTATGGCTCGCGTTCCCTTCGTCCAAAACGACAATGCGCCGCAAGAAGTCCGTGCGGCATTTGATGCTGCAAACAGTTTCAACGGGCGTGTCGCAAACTCGATGCGCGTTTACGCGCACTCGCCCGCCATATTGAAGTTCCTGCTGCCACTACAGGCGGTGTTGCAGAAGGATGGTCTCGGCTGCAAGCTGGACGCCAAGACGCGTGCGCTTGCGATGATTAAAGTCTCGGCGCTCAATGAATGTCAGTATTGAATAAAGCACAACCGCCTGGTCGGGCGAACAACGGGTTGGACGGATGAGCAACTGGACGCGCTCAGTGGCAATGACTATCTTGATAGCCCACTTTTCGGCGAGCGCGAAAAGGCCGTCATACGCTGGGCGGAACTGGTCACGTGGAACAAGGCGCGTTATGACGATGATGCGTTCACGCAACTTTCAAAGCATTTCGACAGCACCGAAATTGTCGAGCTGACGACGGTTTCCGCGTTTCGCGGCTTGATGAACCGCTTTATGGATTCGCTGCACATCGAGCTTGAAGGGCCCGAGCTGCAGGCACGCGGTGGCCGCGCAGATGCGAGCCGTGAAGACCTGCATGCCTATGTCGAAAAACTGGTTAATCTGATCTAAGGTTGTATCTTCGCGGGTCATCGCAAAAACTATCAGGAGCACACGATGAACGACAAGCCGTTAAATGCAGCAGAACAAAGCACCAAGCCCGGCGAGCGCATTACCGACAAGCCGGAGTTGCCGCCGCAAGGCCTTGCCATGCACTTGGTGGCCGATACCGAATCGATCGAGGGCGAACACCACCTCAAGCTCGGCCACTCTCGCGGATTCGACATTTATTCCGACGAGCCGCCCACCATCGGCGGCACCAATAAATTTCCCCCACCGATAAGTTATCTCGCGCTGGCAATAGGCTTCTGACTGCTGACTCAGGTGGCGCGGTACGCGTCCATGATGAAGCTGAAAGTGAAAAAAGCCCGCTGCCATGTTGAGTTTGATTTTCAGGTTTCGGGGTCGGTATTAAAGGGCACGGTCAAGGGCAGTTGGCAGGGCATCAGCACGAGTCTGGAAATCGATTCGGACGAGCCGATGGACAAGATCGTCGCACTCACACGCAACGCCAAAGGCGGGTGTTTCGCCGAGCAATTAATCGTGAATCCGGTAAAGCTCACCAGTTCAATCACCTTGCGCGGAGAAACGGTGCATTTTGAACCGGAGAATGGATAACGCGTCGCCGCTGATACGGTTTCGCGCAGGCCAAACAATGAAACCATGTGTCACCGTGCTGATCACCTCGCTGGTCGCGTGTCTGTTCGCAGTCGCGGTTTGTGCGCAGAATTTTCCGTACAAGCCCTTGCGCATGATCGTACCTAGCTCCCCTGGCGGCGGCAGCGATATCATGGGCCGCTTTCTGGCACAAAAGCTGGCCGAGCAACTGGGCCAGCCGGTGGTTGTTGAAAATCGTCCTGGCGCCAGCAGCATGCTTGGCACGGACGCCGCGGCAAAATCCGCGCCGGATGGCTATACGCTGGTGATTCCACCTGCCGCCGTATCGGTCAACCCCAGCATATTTGCCAGAATGCCTTACGACACGCTGCGGGATCTGGCTGCGATTTCACAGGTCGCCGAGTCAGCCAACGTACTGGTGGCGCATCCAGCGTTACCAGTGCGTACGATCCGGGATTTGATCGCGCTCGCCAAAGCAAAACCCGGCACGCTGTCCGCGGCATCGCCGGGTATCAGCGGTACGCCTCACATGGCGGCAGAACTGTTCAAGCTGATGACCGGAACCGATTTACTGATCGTCGTCTACAAGGGTTCCGGCCCGGGTTCGATTGCCGTAATGTCGGGCGAAGTGTCGCTGCAGTTTTCCACGCCGCCGTCATCGTTGCCGTATTTGCGGGCCGGACGCATGCGCGCACTTGGGGTGACCACCCGGTCGCGCGTACCATCGATGCCGGAAGTGCCCACCATCGCCGAGTCCGGCGTGCCGGGTTATGAGGCAACTCAGTGGTTTGGGCTCTTCACGGCCGGCGGCACGTCATCGGCAATTGTTGATCGGCTCGCGCAGGAAACGTCGCGCGCGGTACGCTCCCCCGATCTGAAAGACAGAATGTCCGCAGAAGGATTGCAGCCGGTGGGCAATACGCCCGCGGAGTTTTCAGCTTATCTCAGAGCTGAAATGACCAAGTGGGC
>CAMDDY010000011.1 GCA_945893125.1 Bordetella parapertussis | reverse complement strand
CCGGAGATACCCCCGCCTGCAATGAGTACCTGATTGCGTTTTGACATCACGCTTTTCTAATTACTAATGTGAACTCGTAGAGTTCATAGTCGTGCAGTAGCGCAACGTTTCTTGAAAACCGGGTCTTGCAATGTGCAAACAACGCCTCCGGATCGGCATAAAAAAGATCGTCCCGCATGCGCTCACTGTCTGAGTATTTTGTCAGGATATTAAAGGCAAATCCTTTTGTGCAGGAGCGATCCATTTCATCAATAGTAGAAAGAACGTAGTCGTTCCATTCCGAGCGGGTGACAGTAGTCTTAACGTTAAAGATCCCACTCGCCACCGAGTAATCCGCCTGGCGTGGTGCCGTTGACCCAACTACAAATGCGCATTGGGACTTATTGGCGTGTGCCGAAGTTGCCGCCAAAATCATCGGCTCGGAAACATCGACACCCACATAGTCAACCTCTAACCCTTTTCCTGCCAAATGGTCGTAAAGCAAGCCGTAGCCGCATCCGATGTCGTTCAGAGAGAACTGTCGGCTTTCGCGAAAGAGGTGTGTGAATTGCTCGAATCGCAGGCGTTGGGATTGCTCGCTGTTCCAACCTACCCCAAGGTAATTGGCGCCATAAGTTGTTATTTTCTCCGTGAAATAATCACGAATAATTGTGTGGTAGCGTTCTTGACTGGCAGTCATCATGAGGGTGGCTCCTAGGTGGAAGTAGTCACCTAGGACAAATATGAAATCAACCACCCGCGCGCCAAGAGCGCGGGGTATGTATTAGAAACACATCATTCTCACGAAACACCTAATAGATCCCCATGGCAAGCCACGGAGAATTGCAAGTTCAATGTTACACCCAATACTACTGGTGGATAGCGAAAAAAATTACATTCGACTCGCCGGATTCTTGGTTAGGCAATATCCGTGTTTTGAAAGAGAGTCGCAGAAAAAACGATATGCACGTGGCAATACTACGTGTGATAAAAAATCCAGGGGTATTAATTTTTTCTTCCACTGGGAGCTTTCCTAGCAACAACAATTCTGGATCCCCCCCACGGGAATCGAAGCCCAAGCCTCACCAATTGGAATTCAACCTTGAGGATAGTGGACAACCAAAAATTTGTGCTCGGCGAAATCCTGAGATCTTCCAAGAAATCCATCCCTGCATCTGTTTCCCTCTTCTTTAAATAGCGTGACAACATCATCAACGGCAACAAGAAAGAATTAAAAGAAGTAGATGCAATAACGGTAAAGCCGTGGATTTTGAGCTTGTCTTCAAGTTCACTCACAGAATAGCGTCGAAAGTGGCCGCCCACTTGGTCGTACTTGCTCCAGAGGAACATGTGTTGCGGGACGCTGAGAAAGAAAATCCCACCTGGTTTTAATGCCGAATGGATTTGCCCTATTGCTGTGGTGTCATCACGAATATGTTCAATTACATCGAATGCTCCGATCACATCAAACTCACTACTAAACGGTATTGCACAAGCATCCATCTGAAAAAAAGTAACGCCCTCTGGAACCCGCTTTCGCGCGAACTCGATGCCTTCAAGGTGGACTTCGGTAGCAGAAATTTTCCACCTCGGAAACGTGCTATGCAACATCTGTAGTACGAAACCAGTCCCACAGCCAACTTCTAGATATTTGCCAGTTCGAGAAATGTATCGTTGTGCCAGCCATCGGATCAGGCGGTTTCTCGCAACAAACCAGAAATTGCCAGCCTCTAGAGCGGCAAGCTCATCGTACCAAGCCGGGTCGTAACTCTCTGTGACGCCTAAGATATGCGGTGCAAGCAGCTTGACGCCGTTCAGCTGTGGCGGCATCCAGCCGCACTGCTCGCAGCACCAGTTCTCCCCGGAGAAAGCAGTCAAGCATGACAAACATATTCTCATGACATTTGTATGAAGTGTTCGCCGGACATTGTATCAAATCCCGAGGTCATGAATCGCGTAAAGTACCTGCTCCACTGCGCCAGCATTCGCCCTGAGAGCGAATAACTTACTCAGGATGAATGACGATTATTTACACCATCCATGGTGGGCCTATCAATCCATAAGCAATGAAACCACTAATTTTAGTATGCGCTCAAGAATATTTGCGCAGGTAAAAGTTAAAAACGATACCACACACCATCATCACTAACGACCGACCCCCGATGGGAACTGCCGTGCAGCATTTTCGATTCCCAAGCGCTTAACATCTCGTGCGTCGGCACGCCGACATCCAGTCTGGAATGGAATGCCGTAACTTACGACTAGATCGACGGTTGTAGACCCAGTTACGAGTAATGCGGTCTGTCCGATGTTTGCGCGAAGTAGCTTCGCATACGCCCCCCCCTTTTGGTCGGCGCTCATGCAGTTCGAAAATTCAAACGGCAGCAGAACCAGCGCATACCCTGACGATTCGATAGTGACCCTGATTCGTCCAGGCGTTATCTTAACCTCTGCCTTTGCCTCACTCAATGGATGACCTACGGCTTCAAAAAGGACTATTTCGCGCCTCAGATCTGGCTTTCGGGCCAGAAACGCCATTGCAGCCGAGAAGTTATCGACTTTAGTAACGACAGTTGGTGAGTAGCCACCAGCGTTCCAATCCGGGAGCTCGAACAAATGGATAGGCGCTCCCTCGTTGCTCCAGTATAGAGTCGACAACCGCTTTGCATTTGTCAGTTCGGTATCCGAAATCACATAGCGCACACCCCAAGCACCCAGCAATCCGATATCCGGCCGGGTGAACAAGGAAATATTCCGGATCTGATGGTCTCCAACACGCGTAAGAAACCTCGATTGCAGGAGATATTGGGTTGGGGTAATCGTGTGGCTGTACTCTTGAAGAACGGGGATACCATGGTACCATGGCCCGAGGAACCTTAAATCGTTCCCTATTTTGGCATAGAGTGCCGCGTCGTAGCCGTGTAGTTCTCCCCAAGTAGTTTGTTGCGAACCCGTGATGCCTGTAAAGGTAGCCACCCGGCCCCTAAAGAGATCCCCGGGAGTAAGGCCAACTTCCCTGCGCAGGTACTCACTCATCGCCAATGCCTTCGGAGGATAGGGCGCGAACGATTGTGTCACGAAGGTCGAGTGACTCCCTAGCTCTATGGCTAAGACGGTGACGGGCACCAATGATGCGGCAACCCAGGCCGCTCCAGGAAGATCAAGCGTCCGCGATGCGAAGCCGAACCGATATGCTAGACGTAGCGGCCATTGCGCGACGCGCAGGATCAGCGCAACAGCGAAGACGGCGTAGATCGGCCACATCGCAAACTCGAAATAAAGCATGGCTGGACCGAGCCAGCCGATTGCCGGATTTACAAGTACCGCGCCTCCGATAACCACTATTGCCGTGGCGGAAAGGTGCCCTATCGCCAATCGACGCCCCCGCGGATCGCTGGAGAAAACACGCAAAACTGCCTCGATGACAGACAGCAAAATCGCAATTCGGCCAACAGAAATAAATGTGCCGTGGTAAAAGATAGACGCAAAATATGTGGCCTCTTTGTTGCGTGTGAATTCGTCCCAGAAGATTGCTGGTGCGGTGTATTCCGCCATACCCAGAAGGAACGACACGGATCCGGACGCCACAAGAATCACGATGCACGCAGCCGCGACAATTATCTTTCGAACGCGCTCGGACTCGGATTGAGCGGATGCCAGTGCCGCCATTCCGTAGACACCAAGCACTAGTCCAGTAAGCACCACGACAAGCGGATCTGTGACCGTCAGGTAAAGTGTAATGCCGACAATTCCCGCAGCGCAAAGTAAATCCCGTGCCCGTCCTGAAATTCCGACTCGTAAAAATAATGCGATGACAATGCTAGTGCCTGCAATAACATCTACGATATGTGGGGCGATACCAAATATCGGGTACATCAGGGGATACCAGAAGGTAGGCAATGCTAAAATTCCAATTGCCCATCCAGATCCGATCGCCAAACCCCTCGAGAAATTCATAGCTAGTGCAAGCACATAGGTCGCGAGAAACAGTTCGAGCGCGTATAACACAGCAGTGGCAACTGGAGTAACCTCGCCAAATATAGACAATTGAAGCGCGTAGACGGCGATTAGATTGGTATTAAGAGGAAACCCTAGGTTTCCTGCGCCGCGTATCGGATCAAAAGAAAAGCCCAGTCCGGTCGGTTGCCACAGACTGTTTTGTTGGATCAGTGTGTGGACATAAGCCCCATCAAGCCCGTGAAAGACGGCGCCTCCATTGATCGCAGGACTAGCGACTACGACAACAACTACGAGGCACGCAGCTATGGCCTCGACAATCCCCCTAGCTAAAGGTGAAAGGATTGACTTCCAAGACCTAGCATCCATTGGAATGATCTCTTTTGATGCGGCACAGTCCCGTCAGCCAGATTTCCACAATTTTCACCATGTACCGGTAATAGTCTCGCCCACAAACAGTTACTGTAGGGAAATTACTCAAAGTCCGAAGATAACACTTCTGAGTAAACGCAATTCCAAGTCCCGGAAACCAAGGTCAAGGCATTAAGTCTAATACCACCGGCAAAGCCGGTGGCTTGAATTTGTGAGTGCCTCAAAGGTACCAACACCCCGTGAGCCGCCTGAAGGCGGCTGCCTACAAGCAGAATTTCATCTAGCCACCACACGCGCGCAGCTTCCATCGCAGACGGCGGCGCACGATGGGCGGTAAATCCGGCAAGCGCAGTCGCGTAAACAGGTAGAGGGCACCGACGCGCCGGCCAACGCTGCCCGCGCCCGCCATTGCATTCAGTATCAAGTGATCGAATAGGGAGGCATCCGGCCACAGCGTACCAAGAATTGCCGTAGTATAGGTGCCGCCGCGCAAAACGCCGTGCAATGCAATGCATGACCAACGGCGCTGCCAGCGCTTTACATAGCGCGCGGGAAATAGACTGCCGAATTCGCCGGTCATCAGTTGCGTGACGTTCTCCCGGATTTGCGTGACGCGTTCGGCATTGATCACAGTCGATGCGGAGTAACCCACACCCAGCACGCGCCATACAGCAAGGGCCTCCGGTATAAAGCACGCGCCATACCGGAGGGCAACCTGCTGGTAGACGAACCCGTCGCAAAAGCTCGCAAGATCAGGCCGGTATCCTCCGGCTTTGATCACTGCGTCGCGCCGTATCACGATGGTATTGCCCAGAAACCAACTGTCCTCCTTCAACAATCGCCTGAGCACATCGGCGGATGACATGAAACCGGGACGATCCAGCGGGATTGCGGTCGGAAGCGGCTTGGGCTCGCCGCAATCATCGGTAAGCTGAAGCGAGAGGCTCGAACACAATCCTGCCTGCGGGTAACGCCGCAACAAATCCATTGCCTGCTTGAGCAGACCCGGCAGCATCCAGTCATCCGCGGCGGCGAACAGCACGTAGTCGCTCCGCGCTTCGTGCAACCCGCGGTTCATCACCGCGATCACGCCCTGATTAGGCGTTTGCCGGATCAATCGCAACGCCGGGTGTGCTTGGTGGTAGCGCTCGATGACTTCGATGCTGTTATCGGTCGATCCGTCATCAATAACGATAACTTCGTCCGCGCCATGCTCCTGCGCAAAGATGGCATCAAGGCACTGTGGCAAATAGTGCGCATGATTATAGTTAGCGACAATGACGCTAACGCCGGGCACGCTCATCGCCGTGGGTATTATCCGGCGCGGTTATAGTGCGGCTTACGGATGCTTCTTGCCACAACACAGCGCCAGATTGTAATGCGACATGGCGTGATAGCCGGTATGAACCACTTCGTCATTCATCGAGAACATGAACACGTTGTGGAAGTAATGCTGCATGAGCCGCTTGAAATCGCGCTGGTCCTTGCAGTTGATGTGGCCTTCCTTGCTTTGCGGCGACGCATAGGCTTGGGACTGCAGCGACGGCATGCCGATGATGACGGTTCCGTGTTCGGTGACCGGCGCGACCATGTTGGTCACAAACACGTGCTCTTGCTCCTGCGGAATATGCTCCAGAACGTCCATGCTGTACGCCCCGTCGAACCTGCCTTCGACCGGGCCTTCCAGCATATCGTGCTGCCTGCAGACAAACGGCCAACGCTTCGACATCCGGACATTAGCATCCTCTACAAATGCCGGGTCGAAATCAACCGCCGTCAGCGATTTGACGTCCTGCACCACGATGCGCGTGGCAAAACCATCACCACACCCGGCTTCAAGCACATGCTCGCATCCCCCCAACATCTTGGCGACAAACTTATAACGTGCGAAGGTAAACGCCAGACGCTTGGGGTCGTCATGAAATGCCCAGCTTGTCATCAGGCCAAGCCGTTCATTGCCTCGGGCCTTGAAGTCTTGGATCCACTCCTGGTATTGTTTTTCGCCCTTCGGCTTGCTATCAGCTTTTTGTTTGGTCATGTCCCTTACCGAGCGTCAATATTGCACTGCCAACAACGAAAACGGCGGTTAGCAGCAAACAAATCACGGGGCTGAAGTCGCCGGAACGGATATTGATCGCGCTGGCGGCCCGTAAACTTCCGCGGCAATGCGCTCGCATACGGACTGCATGGTCTCGCACTTGTGTCCCAGCGCATTAAACAACTTATCCGGAATCATCGATTGGTTCCGGGGTCGGGTCTCGTTAAAGGCAAAATCCCTGATACTGCATGGAATTACCGTGCTATCCACCACGCGATATTTTCGAACGGCAGCGATAAACATGCGCAGCAGGTCCAACCGGCTCATGGAGCGAGTGCCGCATACATTGAAGATACCGTTGAATTCACCTTCCGCGAGCTCAATCAATGCGGTTACCACGTCCTCCACGTAAATCGGCGTCATCACCAGATCGCCCGCGCAGCGAATCGGCTCCCCGGCATTGATACGCCGCACCCATTCTCCAAACAGGCTGTGGTCCCCCGGATCCGAACCCACCACTTTCGACAAGCGCGCAACGATCCAGTTTCTGGCGGTGGCGCTCAGGTGCCGCTCCACCTCGACTTTTTGTTTTCCGTAGGTCATCACTGGATTAGTGGCATCCTCTTCAGTCCAGTGGCCTCGCGTACCGTCAAATACCGCGTCGGTTGAGGTAAATACCACTTTGATGTCGTGGGTAGCCAGATCGTCAATGATCTGACGCATACCTATTACGTTAATTTTCGAGGTGCCTTCAGGATCGCGCGCGCATTCGTCCAGCTTGCCTATGCCATGGAGCAGGAAAGCATGCGTAATGCCGGGTGTGTCTCGCAAAACTTCCGTTATTCGCATTGACTTCGCGTCAAAATAAACACCACCCGCGACCGGCGAATTGTGATACGTGGCGACAGCGCGCTCTGCCCCCAAGCGTGCATACAAATGTGAACCAATGAAGCCGGCTGCGCCGACGATTAGGAAGCGGGGAGGATTCATGATATTTTTCAGGATTATACATGACACCCTCTCCATTCAATCCCTCGAACCATGCGCATTGGCGGCTGGCGCGCTCCACCGGCCGCTCCACCGTCGTTTGCCGGCGAACTGTGTTTCACTGACATGTGGTCGAGTGCGCTCTCGCATTACCGCTGCACGAAATGCGGGATCGGGAAATTACGTGCGGCCTCCGGCGAGCATGCTACGCCCGTAATGCCGTATCCCTGTGAAACCATCGTCTGCGTGGATTGCGCCGCCACGTATGAAATCACCAACGGAATCCCACGCTTTGTGCCGCGCGAAAACTATGCCGGCACGTTCGGCTATCAGTGGAATATCCACCGTAAAACCCAGTTGGACAGTTATACGGGGTTGCCGATTTCGCGCACGCGTTTGCTCGGCGTGACTGGCTGGCCGCAGGCGTTACCCGGACAATCGGTACTCGAGGCCGGCTCAGGGGCCGGGCGCTTCACCGAAGTGTTGCTCACGACGGGGGCGACGATTTTTTCGTTCGATTACTCGTCGGCGGTGGACGCGAATTTCGCCAACAACGGCCACCTCGCCAATCTGAACCTGTTCCAAGGCGATATTTTCAATCTGCCGCTGCACGATCAGGGGTTTGACAAAGTGTTGTGTTTGGGCGTAATCCAGCATACGCCCGATCCGGCGCGCGCGTTCACAAGCCTCGCGGCACAGGTCAAGCCGGGTGGCGAGTTGGTGATTGACGTCTATACCCGCAGCATCACGGCGCTGCTGCAGTGGAAGTATCTTTTGCGCCCGCTCACTAAACGCATGCGCAACGAGGCATTGTACAAACTCATATCGACCGTCGTTCCCGTGCTACTGCCGTTTGCAGCATTTTTGCGGCGAGTCGCGGGCAGAGCCGGCGCACGGCTGGTCCCGATTGTCGAATACTCCCATCTCGGCCTTACTCACGAATTGAACCGGCAATGGGCGATCCTCGATACATTCGACATGTACTCTCCCGCGCATGATCATCCGCAATCGTTGGCTTGCGTCAAGCGCTGGTTCGAGCATGCCCGTTTCGAAAATATTGTCGTGCGCCATGGCCCCAACGGCGTGGTCGGCAAGGGAACAAAGCCGGTATGTGCGGCATAGTCGGCATAGCAGATTTCAACGGCCAAGCCGATCCGCACGCGGTGCGCGCCGCTGCGAACGCCCTGCGCAAGCGTGGTCCCGACGACGACGGCGTATGGACGGAAGGCGGGATCGGGCTCGGTCACCGGCGTCTGGCAATTCTCGATATTTCCGCTGCGGGGCATCAGCCTATGGCCTCACACGATGGCCGCTATGTTATTGTTTTTAATGGAGAAATTTACAACTTCCTCGATCTGCGACGAGAACTCAATTCAGATTCGGCAGCGTGGAGAAGCCAGAGTGATACCGAAGTCATCCTGGCCGCTTACCAAAAATGGGGGGTGGACTGCGTTCAGCGTTTTCACGGCATGTTCGCATTTGCCATCTGGGATCGGCGACGCAAGGAGCTCTACGCGGCGCGCGACCGTATGGGCGTCAAGCCGTTTTACTATCATCACTCGCGATCGTGTTTAGCTTTTGCCTCACGTCCGCGCGCCCTTTTTTTGCTCCAGCCCTCGTTATCGCGAGACATCGACGAACAGGCGCTGCGGCTGTACCTTGAAAGCGGGTACGTTCCGGCGCCGTCTTCAATCCATCGCGATGTGCGCAAACTCCCGCCCGCGCACTACCTGCTCGCCGGCGCCAACGGCGTCACGATTAATCGCTATTGGGATTTTCGTGCTATCGCTCCGGAACCGTCATGGGAGCGGCGAAGCGAAGCGGAACTGCTTGACGAACTCGACGAAATCGTTGGCCGAAGTGTGCGTTCGCGCATGATCAGCGACGTCCCACTTGGCGCGTTTTTGTCGGGCGGCATCGACAGCTCTCTGGTGGTGGCATTAATGGCGCGGCATTCGAAAGCGCCGGTAAAAACATTCACTATCGGATTCGAAGAAAAGAAATACGACGAAAGCGCGCACGCGCTTGCAGTAGCCCAATACCTGGGAACAGAGCATTATTGTGAGCCGTTGCGCGTCGACAATCTGCTGGATTTGATGCCGGTGTTTACGGAGGAATTCGATGAACCCTTCTTTGACAGTTCTGCGTTCCCAGCCATGGCGGTATCGAGGGCTGCGCGCCGGCACGTAACGGTATCGCTGTCCGGCGACGGCGGCGATGAGCTGTTCGGCGGTTACCATTATTACCGCATCGCGGGGCAGTTGAGCAAAATGTTCGGTTTGCCGGACGCCGTGCGCCGTGTGGCCGCCGCATTGGCAGGTGCGCTGCCACAACACCGGTTCAAGTTACTGGCGGGCGCGTTGAGGCAGCAGGATCCCGTAGCGGCCTTCGCGTTCGCAAGAAGCATCGCCAAGGACTATCCGTCGGTTCTGCCGCGCGACGTTACGCAGCGCACGCATTCCATGGCGGGATTGTTTGCGGTATCCGCAGCGACACTTGCGCCCGCTCTGCATGCGAGCGAAAAAGGGATGCGGCTGGACATGCTGCATACGCTCCCGGATGATTACCTGCAGAAAGTAGATCTCGCCAGCATGGCGTTCTCGCTGGAGTCGCGTGATCCGCTGCTTGACCAGGACCTGGTCGAATGGGCAATGAAGCTGCCGCTTTCGTGGAAGCTGCGTGGAGGACAAAACAAATATCTGTTGCGAAAACTTGCTTACCGATATGTGCCGCAGTCCATACTGGATCGCCCGAAGCAGGGCTTCGCCGTGCCCATCGATACGTGGCTGCGCGGCCCGTTGAAAAACTGGGCGCTGGAACGTCTCAACGACAGGGCATTGTTTGAGGGCATTCCCGTGATGCAGGACAAAGCCCTTGAGCTATTTCACTTGCACGAGAGCGGCAAACGAAATGTGCATCCGCTGTTGTGGGCAATCCTGATGCTCCTGGATTTCGTTTCGCATCAGAAAGCTCCCGTGGATTTACGCGCATGAGGGTGCTTATCAATGCCTCCTCGGCACGGCAAGGCGGCGGGCAAACGTATTTGCATAACCTGCTCGCATTTCCCCCTGCGGAAAGCACTGCGCAAATTTTCGTACTGGCTCCCGATACGCTGCAACTCCCGCACGCGTCCAATATCACTAGGATCCATTTAGAGTGTTCACTTGATAACCCTTATGTTCGGGCCATGTGGGAAAAGACGCGGCTTGCGCGGCTCGCCCGTGAACTTGGCGCGGACATTCTGTTTTGCCCCGGCGGCATTATCGGCGCGCGCCCCCCGCGCGGGTGCAAGACCGTGACAATGTTCCGCAACATGATCCCTTTCGATCACATGCAACGCGGCAAGTACCCATTAGGCTATCAGCGCGTGCGAAATTGGATCCTCGAAAAAGTGATGCTGCAAAGCATGCTTCGTGCCGATCTCGTGATTTTTATTTCTGAATACGCGCATCAGGTGATTGAAAGCCGCGCACCGGGCCGGCTGCGCGCTTCCGTCACCATTCCGCACGGCATCAATAGCCATTTCAGAATAACGCGCGAAGGGGTGCCGCCACGGCCTTCGTGGCTGCCGTCCGAAAGTTACCTGCTTTACGTTTCGACACTGGATTTCTACAAGGCGCAACTCGAGGTCGTGCGGGGCTACGCGCTGCTCAGGAAAATGCGCGGCACGCCCGAGAAACTGATACTTGCCGGCCCTGAAAATCCGGCTTACTCGCGCAAAGTGCGCGCCGAAATCACGCGCCTAGGACTGGGTAGCGACGTAATCATCGCTGGCGTAATCCCTTACCGGGAATTGCCAGCCGTCTACCACCACGCGCTCATCAATATTTTTGCATCCGAATCGGAAAATTGTCCCAACATATTGCTCGAGGCGCTTGCCGCCGGCCGGCCTGTTGTGTGCTCAAGCCGTCCTCCAATGCCTGAATTCGGCGCGGATGCCGTGCAATACTTCGATCCCACCGCACCCGACGCGCTCGCCGAACAACTGCTGCGCCTCATCGAAGACCCCGGGCTTCAGTCACGGCTCGCGGCAAAAGCGGCTGCGCAGGCAAAGTTTTATGATTGGCAGGAAACCGCACGACTGACGTGGAATGCACTCGCAAAGCTTCACCAACAAGGGATTCCAAGATGAGGGTGCTGATCGTAAGTCAGTATTTCCATCCCGAACCCTTTCGGATTACCGATTTGGCGCTTGCCCTGCATGAAAGAAATCACAAGGTGACAGTGTTGACCGGCGTGCCGAATTACCCCGAGGGCCGCACTTACCCCGGCTACGGCAGCGTCGCTCCGAGTCGGGAAATTTACAATGGCGTCCCGATTGTTCGTGTGCCGATGATTACGCGAGGAGCGGCCAAGGGTTGGCGGCTCATTCTCAATTATCTTTCGTTTGCCGTTTGTGCCTGCATCCTCGGCCCGCTGCTATGCCGTGAAAAATACGATGTCGTGCTGGTATATGAACCATCGCCCGTTACTGTCGGCCTACCCGGCATGCTGATGGGTAAGCTCAATGGTGCTCCCGTCATGTTGTGGATTCAGGATCTTTGGCCGGAAACTCTGGCGGCAGTCGGTCAGCGCGGCGTTCTGAGCCATGTTGCCGCGCGCATCGCGAATTTCATTCATCGTGGTTGCAACCTGCTGTTGGTGCAATCCGAAGCCTTTACGCAACCCCTGATCTCGCGCGGAATCGTGCCGGCGCACATTCGCTATTTGCCAAACTGGGCAGAAGATTTCTATAAACAGTGCATTCCGGATTCAGGTGATGATTCGCTCCACCAATTCAACGGCACGCGCATCCTGTTTGCAGGAAACCTGGGCGCGGCACAATCTTTAGAAACGATTGTCGAGGCTGCGGGAATGCTGCGGCACCGCCTCGACATTCAATGGATCATTGTGGGTGACGGTCTCATGCGCGGCTGGCTGGAGGCGCAGATCCGTTTGCACGAACTTGGCGCTACGATGACGCTACTGGAAAGACGCCCCGCCGAGCACATGCCGGCGCTATTTTCCCATGCTGATGCACTTCTGGTAACCTTGCGTCGCGACCCGGTATTCACCATGACGATTCCCAGCAAAATTCAATCGTATTTGGCGGCAGGCGTAGCGATCGTCGGCGCACTGGACGGCGAAGGCGCCAGGATAGTCAGTGAATCGGGATCTGGTCTGGTTGCAAATGCCGAAGACGGGCAAGGTCTTGCACGTTGCGTGGAACAAATAGCGGTAATGAGTTCTGCGGAGCGGCGCGCCATGGGACGTCATGGACGCGAATACTTCGACAAACATTTCAGCCGCGATCGGTTGGTAGATTCGCTGCAAACTTGGATGCATGAACTGGTAAAAGAGAGCCATGCGGATACTCATCCTCGGCGGTGACGGCATGCTGGGTCACCAGGTGTTTCAGTATCTTCGAAACCGTCAGGAGGTTCGGGCAACGCTGCGCCGACCGCTGGCGCAATATTCAGCCCATAAGTTGTTCGACGCTCACAATGCCTACGATGAAGTTGATGTGAGAGACTTTGACCGTGTTCGCAATGCCCTCTCGGACTTTCGTCCGGATGCCGTGGTAAACGCCATTGGCGTCATAAAGCAGCGTAGCGCGTCATCCCAGAACGTTCCCTCCATCGAGATCAATGCACTGTTCCCCCACAAGCTGTCGGCATACTGCCGCGATACGGGGGTGCGTCTGGTACATTTGAGTACGGATTGTGTGTTCTCGGGCCAGCGCGGTCATTATTCCGAGAGTGACGCGCCCGATGCCGAGGATATTTATGGCCGCAGCAAGTTATTGGGGGAAATCACGGAAGCGCCGGCAATAACCCTGCGCACATCGATTATAGGCCGCGAGCTGTCGCGAAAAACCGGTTTGCTGGAATGGTTCCTCGCGCAGACTGCTCCCATCAAGGGGTATCGCAAGGCAATTTTCTCGGGGTTCACCACCCTCGAAATGAGCCACATCATCGAGCGCATACTGACGCATTCGGTACTCCGCCACGGGCTTTATCATGTGTCGAGCGCGCCTATCAATAAGCACGATCTGTTGAAACTTATTCGCGATAAACTCGGATTGCTTACTGAAATAACCGCGGACGACGTATTTGAATGCGATCGCAGCCTGGATTCAACCCGATTCAGGCAAGATTTTGTCTACGCGCCGCCGACCTGGGACCACATGATTTCCGAACTGGCCGATAGAGCATAACTATATGTTTTTAAAAGAAAAGCGTATTCTGGTCACTGGCGGCACCGGGTCGATGGGCAAGACCTTTGTACGGCGTGTCTTGACCGGCGAGTTGGGGTTGCCGCGCAAGGTCATCGTATTTTCCCGCGATGAAGCCAAGCAACACGACATGCGTATGGCCTACCTCAACCAGAAAGCGACAACGGACGAGGTAATTTTTCGCAACTTCATGAACGTGCTGGAGTTCCGCATTGGCGACGTGCGTGATTACGCGGCGGTGTGTTCGGCGGTGCGCGATGCCGATATCGTGATTAATGCCGCCGCGCTTAAACAAGTGCCTTCCTGCGAATACTTCCCCGGTGAAGCCATTCTCACCAATTGCATGGGTGCGCTAAACATTGTTCGAGCCATCGAGCAAAATCACTACCCGGTACGCACGGTAGTCGCCATCAGCACCGATAAAGCCTGTAAGCCTGTCAATGTGATGGGTATGACCAAATCCCTGCAAGAACGCGTAATCGTTGCCGCAAATGTACTCAATCCGGACACACGCTTTATCGGGGTACGCTACGGCAATGTGCTCGCTTCGCGAGGCTCGGTCATCCCCTTGTTTCATGAGCAGATTCTCAATGGCAGACCGGTGACCATTACGTCTCCCCAAATGACGCGATTTTTGCTGAGCCTGAATCAGGCAGTGGATACGGTGTTCGCTGCGTTGAAGAGTGCCAAGCCCGGTGAAATCTACGTGCCCAACGCCCCCTCGGCGACCGTAATGAACATTGCGAACGCGTTGATCGGCTCACGCAAGATTCCTACCAGGGTAACTGGCATCCGGCCTGGTGAAAAAATGCATGAGATCATGGTTTCGGAGGAAGAAATTCATCATTGCGTCAAGCGTGGTGCGTATTACGCGATTACGCCCATGCTGCCCGAATTAACTGGCGGGAAACGTCCTCAACCCAATGCGCTCAAACACGAGTTTAGTTCCGCCAATAATATTTTGTCTCTGGCGGGCACCGTGAGTCTCCTCAAAAAACACAAGCTCATGGTGGGTATGGGTAGTCCGCGTGAAGACGGCGAATTGTTACGCTAGGCAACTGCAATGAAACGTAAAGTAATGACTATCGTTGGCACACGCCCTGAAATCATCAAGCTCTCGCGTGTAATAGCGGCGTTGGACCAGCATGTTCAGCACGTTTTGGTGCATACCGGTCAAAATTACGATTACGAACTGAACGAGATATTTTTTAAGGAACTGGCAATCCGAAAACCGGATTACTTTCTTGATGCCGCAGGCACGTCACCGGTGCGGACAATCGCGGCAGTCATTGCCAAGGCAGATGCGATTCTGGCGCGCGAGTCGCCAAGCGCCCTGTTGGTTTTGGGAGATACCAATTCGTGTCTGGCGGCCATCGCGGCAAAGCGCCGCAAGATCCCTGTTTTTCATATGGAGGCCGGCAATCGGTGTTTTGATGATCGCGTCCCCGAAGAAATCAATCGGCGTATTGTCGACCACATCAGCGACATCAATCTACCCTATACCGAACATGCGCGCCGCTACCTGCTGACGGAAGGCATACGGCCCGAAACCGTGATCAAAACCGGGTCTCCGATGCGGGAAGTGCTCGAATATTACGAGAGCGGTATTTCCGCTTCATCGGTGCTCAAGAGACTGGCCCTCGCGCCGCGTGATTATTTTATAGTCAGCGCGCACCGTGAAGAAAACATCGATTGCGATGCCAATCTGACAGCTTTGCTGGCTAGTCTCGAAGCCCTTGCCAATCGCTTTCGCAAACGCGTCATCGTGTCCACGCATCCGCGCACGCGCAAAAAACTGGCGGCCAGACGAAAAACAAAGTTGCCGTCAAAGGTAGAGTTTCTCAAGCCGTTGGGCTTCTTTGACTACGTTCATCTTCAAAGCAACGCGCATTGCGTGTTATCGGACAGCGGCACATTGACGGAAGAATCCGCGATTCTTTCGTTTCCAGCCGTAATGATCCGTCATGCACATGAGCGGCCCGAAGGCATGGATCAAGGCACGTTAATAATGTGCGGCTTGACACCGAGTGACGTGGTGGAAGCCGTAACTATTAGTGTCGCGCAGTACGCCGACAATACGCGCCCTTTTGCGCCACCATCTGATTATGATGCAAATAACGTGTCACAAAAAGTACTTCGCATTATTCTGAGCTACACCGACTACGTGAATCGAACCGTGTGGCGTCGATAGATACACACCTGCGCGCAACGGCACTGGTTGCCGGCGCAACCGGATTCGTGGGACGCGCGCTCTGCGCTAGGCTTTCCGAGCAGGGTTATGCCGTACGGTGTGCCACCCGAACCACGATGCCCGTTGCTCCATCTGCGTTGTTCGACAACGTTAGCATTGGCGAGCTTGGATCGGACACCGACTGGTCTCATGCGCTTTCGGGAGTTTCCGTCGTTTTTCATCTTGCCGCCCGCACCCACGTGTTGCACGAAACCGCGCGCGATGCTGTTGCCGAGTATCGCCGCGTTAATGTTGAAGGGACCCGTTCTCTGGCGCAAGCGGCGGTCCGTTCGGGTGTGCGCCGTATGGTGTTTCTGAGCTCCATCAAGGTTAACGGCGAACGAACGGACGGCGTTCCGTTCGACGAAAATGCCGAGCCGCAACCCGAGGATGCCTATGGTGTCTCGAAATGGGAGGCGGAACAGGCATTGTGCGGCGTTGCCCGTGACACGGGACTTGAAGCCGTGATCCTGCGTTGCCCACTTGTCTATGGACCCGGCGTAAAGGGAAATTTCCTGCGTCTGATCCACTGGACGGCGCATCGCCGCCCACTGCCCTTTGCATCGATCGATAACTGTCGCAGCCTGATATACCTTGAAAATCTGGTGGACGCCATCGTCAGCGCCGGTCGCTCCCCGGCTGCGACACACAGAACTTTTCTGGTTAGTGATGGCAAGGATGTATCAACCCCCGAATTGATCCGCTCGATTGCCGGCGCCCTGCAAGTAAAAGCGCGGCTGTTTCCCTTCCCCCCCACCCTGTTGATGGCCGCTGCAACCGCGATGGGCAAACGCGAAGAAATGCGCCGCCTCACGGGCTCACTACAAATCGACAGTTCAAAAATACGCCGCGAATTGAACTGGATGCCACCCATCCATCCAGCCGAAGGATTGGCACAGACGGCGCAATGGTATTATTCACAATTCCCCGCAAAGTCAAACACATAACTCATTGTGCCGTATGCCGTCTATTTCCCGTTGCTTGCCTTTGCCATCGCCTTGACTGCGGTATGGTGGCTTGCGTGCAACCGTGCTGCGCGAATTGCAATGGATCGCCCGAACGCACGTTCATTGCACGACAAACCCGTACCAAGAACGGGGGGACTCGGTCTTCACGCGGGCATACTTCTGTTGTGTCCTGTCATGGCTGACGGAATGCCCGCCGTAGTTTGGATCGCCTGTGCGGGATTGCTCATCGTATCTTTCGTGGATGACGTGCGAGGGTTGCCCGTACTCGTGCGGCTGACCGCGCACTTGGCGTGCAGCGCCTTATTTGCGGCAACGGCCATCTTGCCGGAGCAAGGGCTAATCGCGGCAGGAATAGCCACTGTCGGCGTAGCGTGGATGATCAATCTGTACAATTTCATGGACGGGTCCGATGGTCTGGCGGGCGGCATGACGCTGTTTGGCTTTGGTTTTTACGGAATCGCCGCATGGCTCGCCGGTGACACCGGCTTTGCTTGGATAAATTTCACCATCGCAGCAACTGCGGCTGCGTTCCTGTTGTTTAATTTTCATCCGGCACGAATATTCATGGGCGATGTCGGTGCAGTGCCTTTGGGATTTCTTGCGGGCGCCGCAGGCATCATTGGCTGGTTGCAACAATCATGGCCCTGGTGGTTCCCGCTGCTGGTATTTTCGCCCTTTATCGTGGATGCCAGTTTAACGCTCGCCCGTCGCGCTCTAACCGGTGCGCGCGTTTGGGAAGCGCACCGCGAACATGGTTACCAAAAACTGGTTCGCATGGGCTGGGGCCACCGCCGCACCGCGCTTGCAGAATACGCGTTGATGGCACTGTGCGGCAGTGTTGCCCTCGCGGGACTACGCTGGTCACCGGCAGGGCAAGTCTCATTGCTGCTTGCCGCAGTGCTGCTCTATGCCGCCATTATCGGGGTTGTGGAATTTGCATGGCGCGAATACCGCGCGGCACACGGCGATGAAGCATAACTGGCGCACTTTACTCGCCTTTCTCCATGACGTGGCTGCCTGCACTGCAGCCTGGCTTGTTGCGTATTGGCTGCGGTTTAATTTTGAGATTCCGGCATCCTATACGGAATTGGCGATGGAAACGGCGCCATGGGTAGTCGCAATTCACGCGGCGACTTTCGTCAGTTTGGGTCTGTATCGCGGCATCTGGCGGTTCGCGAGTCTCCCGGACCTTCGGCGCATTATCGTCGCAGTGCTCATTGCAGCGTTCGCAACCCCAGCGGTCATGCTGATTCTTCAATTGGCCCCGCCACGGTCGGTGTTCGTTATCACGCCGGTGTTCCTGATCATGGCCATGGGCGGCAGCCGATTTATTTATCGCGCGTGGAAAGAGCGCACTGGCGCCGCGCTGAATGGCGATGGACAAACCCCCGTGCTGGTAATGGGCGCCGAGGCGTCGGCGGTCAATCTGATCAAGGAACTCGCGCGCAGCCCGCAATGGCGCATCATGGGTGTTTTCAGCGAAGACCGTTCACAGTACGGACGCGAGATTCACGGTGTAAAGGTTCTGGGTGCGCTCGACGACATAGGCGGTCGGGCACAAGCGCTGGGTGTAAATCATGCCATTATCGCCATGCCCGAAGCCGAGCATGGTGTGCGCCGGAAAGCCGTCGAATTTGCTCGCAATGCCGGATTACACGTGTTGACCGTTCCGTCATTTGACGATTTGATGAGCGGCAAGGTCACCGTTTCGCAAATCCGCAACGTAGAACTGGATGACTTGTTGGGGCGGGATCCTGTCGTGCTAGACACCGCAGGGCTGAAAACATGGATCAGTAATCACGTCGTACTCATCACTGGCGCCGGCGGCTCCATCGGCTCGGAACTGTGCCGCCAGATTGCGCACTATCAACCGCGTCAGTTGATCCTGTTAGAGCTGAACGAACTTGCGCTCTACACCATTGAGCAGGAGTTTGCCGCGCAATTTCCGAACGTCAGCATCGTATGCGCCATTGGCGACGTAAAAGATCCGGTCCGCGTAGCCGGGTTATTGAATAGCTATTGCCCATCTATGGTGTTTCATGCCGCCGCGTACAAACATGTCCCCTTGATGGAAACCGGGAACGCCTGGCAGGCGGTGCTTAACAACGCGCTCGGCACCCGAGTGCTGGCGCAAGCCTCTATCGCCTGCGGCGTTGAAAAATTTGTCTTCGTATCCACGGACAAAGCGGTAAACCCGACCAACGTCATGGGCGCAAGCAAACGGCTGGCGGAAATGGTGTGTCAGTCGCTGCAACAACCCCGCAGCACGCAGTTCGTCATGGTTCGCTTCGGCAACGTGCTGGGGTCAACCGGCAGCGTGATCCCGAAATTCCGGGAACAAATCGACAAAGGCGGCCCCGTCACCGTCACACACCCCGAAATCACGCGTTTTTTCATGTCCATCCCCGAGGCCGTGCAATTGGTGTTACAAGCCGGATTAATGGGAAAGGGCGGAGAGATATTGGTGCTGGACATGGGCGAGCCGGTAAAAATCGCCGATCTTGCGCGCGAGTTGATCCGCCTGTCGGGTTACGCCGAGAGCGAAATACCGATTGCCTACACCGGATTGCGCCCTGGCGAAAAGCTGTATGAAGAATTACTTGCTGACGACGAAAACACCCTGCCCACCCCGCATCCCAAGCTGAGGGTTGCGCAAGCGCGGCATGAAAATGCCGACTGGCTTATCGAAATCGACCGCTGGCTGGCATCTAATCCTGAAGCAACGGACACCGCGGCAATTAAGAAAGCGCTGGCCCGGCACGTGCCGGAATACACCCCGCAAAACGCGCATGACGCTTGAAATCATCACGCGCCATGCGCGGCGCGTCTCGAAGTGGAGCGCGATTGCTCTCGGCGCGTCTATCCCGGTTTCCACCGCACTCGACAACGTGTTGATCGTCGTGATATTGGCTGCGTGGGCCCTATCCGGGCAGATTCGATTGACTCTGCGGGTCATTCAGGAAAATCCTATCGCACTGCTGTCACTCGCGCTTTTTCTGCTGCTGGCCATAGGCTCTGGCCATGGCGACGCATCACGGCAGGAAGCGCTTTCCTGCCTAATGAAATACACCGATTTGCTTTGCATTCCCGTATTGATGGTGGCCTTCAGAGGGGATGAAACCCGCGCGCGCGCATTACACGCACTGGCCTTTTCACTGGCCGGCATCATCGTGCTGTCGTACCTGATTCGGTTTGGCCTGATTCCCAAATTACCTTTCATTTCGGGCACTGCCGCCTCTCCCACGGTGTTCAAGCTGAAGTTGACGCACAACCTGCTGGTGGCGTTTGGCGCTTTTCTGTTTTTGTGGCTGGGGCACATTGCCCGTGATCGCCGGATGCGCCTTTTTTGGTACGGATTTGCGTTGCTCGCCGTAATCAACGTGGTTTTCATGGTGCAAGGCGCCACGGGTTATCTCGTGCTGGTCGCGTTAACCGTATTGGCGACCACGCTATATTTCGGCAAGCGCGAATCCATCGGCATACTGTTGGTGGTAACGACAGTACTGGGGGTAGGATTATTCGTTCCAAGTCCGTTTCAGGAACGTGTCGTCAAGGTAAATGTCGAGATGCAAAACTGGCGCCCAACGGACAACGCCACTACATCCACCGGTCTTCGCCTGGAGTTCTACCAAAATTCGTTGGCCATAGCCGCCCAACATCCCCTGATGGGCGTCGGCACGGGCGGATTCCCAAAGGCCTATGCGGCACAAGTCGCCGGCACCGGCAAAGCCGAAACCCGCAATCCCCATAATGAGTTCCTGCATATGGCCATTCAGATCGGAGTCCTCGGTGTTGTCTTGCTCGCCGCGCTGTTCGTGATCCAGTGGCGCCTTGCCGCGCGCTTGCCGTCACCCATGTATCGTGGGCTCGCACGCGGCCTGGTCCTCACCATGGTCATCGGCTGCATGCTGAATTCATTCCTGCTCGACCACACCGAGGGCCTGTTCTACGCGTGGCTTACGGGCTTGCTCTACGGCGGATTACAATACGGCCCGCACGACAATCCGCCCGCACCCACATGACGCTTTCGGTCTCCATCATCACCTTCAATGGCGAACCTTTGATTGGCCGCTGCGTTGAATCCGTGGCTTCATGGGCCGACGAAATTATTGTGGTCGATTCCGGCAGCACCGACCGCACACGCGAGATTTGTCGCGCGCTTGGCGCCGACGTGACGCAAACCCCTGATTTTCCCGGCTACGGCCAGCAAAAAAATCGTGCTCTGGATCGCACCACCGGCGATTGGGTGCTGTCACTGGATCAGGACGAATGGGTTACGCCCGAGTTGCGCGCGGAAATCACAGCCGCGATCAAAGGCGCCGGGAGCACGGTCGCCTACGCGATGCCGCGGCTATCCAGTTTTTGCGGCCGCGACATGCGCCATTCGGGATGGTGGCCGGATCCAGTGAGGCATCTGTTCCGTAAAAACGCCGCGCGGTTTTCCGAAGACCATGTGCATGACCGTATTCTTGTCACCGGTGAAATCGGCAATCTCAAGAATCACCTGCGGCACGCCCCCATGCCCACGCTGGAACACGTCATCAACAAGATCAACGGCTATTCCTCGGCGGGTGCCAAATTCAATTTTGAAAATGGCAAACGAGCGTCTCTTGGCAAGGCCATCGTGCATGGCCTGTGGGCGTTCTTCCGGACGTATTTTCTGCAAGCCGGATTCCTCGACGGGCGCGAAGGATTCATGCTCTCGGTGTCCAATGCCGAAGGCACTTACTACCGCTACCTGAAGCTGATGATGCTCGGAGACAAGCCCCGGTGAAAACCGCGGTCATCGTCACCACCTACAATCGTGCGGATGCGCTGGCAGCGGTACTCGCCGGATATTTTGCACAATCTGACGATGATTTCGAATTGCTGATTGCCGACGATGGCTCCCAAGATGAAACGCGCGTGCTGATCGAAAGCGAGGCCACGCACGCGCCGTTTCCGCTGCGTCATGTGTGGCAGGAGGACCTCGGCTTTCGTCCCGGCGCGGCGCGCAATCGCGCCGCAGCGCGCACTCAGGCCGACTATCTGATATTCGCCGATGGCGACTGCATCCCCGCGCGGGATTTCGTGCGGCAACATAAACGCCTCGCGGAAAAGGGCTATTTTCTTTCCGGCAACCGTGTGCTGCTTTCTGAATCGTTCACGCGCACAGTGCTTGCGGGGCGATGGCCGGTCCATCAATGGCACGCGGCACGCTGGCTGCGCGCGTGGCTAACGCGCGACGTGAACCGTTTGCTGCCGTTGCTCAAGCTGCCCGACGCGCCCTTGCGCAAACACGCGCCGCGCCAGTGGGCAGGTGTCAAAACCTGCAATCTGTCGTTGTGGCGTGCGGATTTTATGCGCGTAAATGGTTTTGACGAATCGTATTCAGGATGGGGGCTCGAAGACAGTGATCTGGCGATCCGCCTGATTCACGCCGGCGTGCAACACAAGAGCGCGCGCTTTGCCGCGCCGGTATTTCACCTGTGGCACCGCGAGAACGATCGCAGCCGGCTCGCCGAAAACCAGAAAATGCTGGATGAACTTATCGCTTCACGCCGCACGGAAGCGCGCGCGGGTGTGCGCCAGTACATCGGCCAGAACGGATGAATCCGCCACCACGCCGCGTGCTGGTTATTGTCACGCGCCGCATCGGCGATGTGTTGCTGGCGACGCCGGTGTTTCGTTCACTGCGACACGCGTGGCCCGATACCACCATCGACGCGCTGGTATTCAGCAGCACGACCGATGT
Organism: Bordetella parapertussis; assembly: GCA_945893125.1. Taxonomy (GTDB): domain Bacteria; phylum Pseudomonadota; class Gammaproteobacteria; order Burkholderiales; family SG8-41; genus UBA5216. The sequence goes on along the minus strand of CAMDDY010000011.1, from coordinate 1,583 downwards.
ATTGGTGTCGAACACCAACATCAACCGTATCCGCAGTATTCCAGAGCGCCCCGGCTTGCTGCGACATATTGTTTTTATTGCGAAATTGTTTCGGCGCTACGACTTGGCCCTATCCCTGGTCGCCGGAGACCGGCCTACCTTGTACGCCTGGTGTGCGGGCCGGCGGCGGATGGGATTACTGTTGCCCACGCAAAAAGAAAGCTGGAAGCGGCGCTTTCTGCATCAATGGGTGCCGTACGATCTTAACGAAAAGCACACCGCACTGACGCATCTGTCCCTGCTGAAACCGTTGGGCGTGCCCGCCATCACGACGGTGACGCCCTGTTGGAACAACGCCGATGAACAGCGCGCCGCGCAACTACAGGCACCGTTGAATGGGCAACCGTACGTCGTGCTGCATCTGTATCCCAAATTCAACTACAAAATGTGGAGCGACGTGGCGTGGCTGGAACTCGCGCGCTGGGTCACGGCGCGAGGTCTGCACATCGTATTGACCGGCAGCGGCGACACCGCCGAAATGGCTTACGTGAGACGGCTTGCACTGCAAATGGATGCGCCGCTTAATCTTGCCGGGCAACTGACGCTTAACCAATCCGCCTGCGTGCTCGCGCGCGCGGCGGCGTATGTCGGCCCCGATACCGCGCTCACGCACATGGCTGCGGCGCTCGGCGTACCCACCGTGGCAATTTTCGGTCCGACCGATCCGCTGAAGTGGGCGCCGTGGCCCAAGGATTTTAAAGGTATCAACGGCGGCACGCCGTGGCAGCGGTTAGGGGATCAAACCATCGGGCACGTCAGCATCGTGCAGGGCAACGCATCCTGTGCACCGTGCAACAAAGAAGGCTGCAAACGCAATGTGTCGAGCTATAGCGATTGTTTGCTGAATTTGCCCGCGCGTCGCGTAATTAGTGCTTTGCGCCGCGTTGCGCAACTTTCATAATAGCGCCATGAACGAAAATCCCAACAACACACCCTACGTCACGGCGTGCCCGCTGCGTTGCGGCGGCGCGCTGCACACCACGAATCTGCGTCTGCCGGAAGGGCCGCTGCGGCGCTGCGCAACCTGCGGGCAACTCATCAGCGCCGCCAGCGAATCGCGCTACTGGAAAACCATGGCGTCCTTCAACGCGGCAGGATTCAACCAGCCCGCGCCGAAAGAAATCGAACGCCGGCGCAAGGTCGCGGCACGCCGCTTGAAAGCCATCTCGCGCCTGATTGGAAAGCCGCCTGCGGACATTCACCTTGTCGACATCGGCTGCTCGCGCGGGCAGTTCGTGGATTTCGCCGCGCAAGCCGGCTACGTGGCGGAGGGCGTGGAGCCCGCGGCAAAAATCGCCGCCGCCGCGCGCGAAGCGGGTCTCAATGTGCGCACCGGCCTGCTGGAAGAACAGCACTATGCCGACGCCGCCTTTGACGCAGCGGCCCTGTTTGAAGTGGTGGGCGGATTCAAGTCTGAAGTGCAACCGCGTTATGATGCGAGTGTAGCTTCTTCCAGAAGACTTCGTGGGGTGTTTTGAAGCCGAGGCATTTTCTGGGGCGATGGTTGAGGTAGTGCATGGCGGCAGAGATGTCTTTTTTGGTGA
>CAMDDY010000010.1 GCA_945893125.1 Bordetella parapertussis | reverse complement strand
TAACCGGCCCGGCGCGAGCGGCATGGTCGGCACGCAGATCGTCTCGCGCGCCGTCGCCGATGGTTACACGCTGGTGATGGTGTCCACCGAGTTCATCACCGCGCCGCTGGTCTACCGCCAGCGGCTCTACGACACTATCGCAGATTTTTCCGGCGTGGGACAAACCGCGTCACAAGCGTATCTGCTGGTGGTGCATCCATCCGTGCCGGCGCAGAATTTGAAAGAACTGATCGCGCACGCCAAGTCACGCGCCACGCCGCTCACCTATACCTCCGCCGGGCTGGGCGGCGTCGGGCATTTGTCGGGCGAACTCTTGAAGCGCCACGCCGGCATCGACATGACGTTTGTGCCTTACAAGGGCACCGGCCCCGCGCTGACCGAAACCATCGGCGGCCAGGTGCAGGTGATGATTATCAATCCGCTGCCGGCCATCGCGCACATCAAGGCCGGGCGGCTGCGGCTGCTGGCGGGCACCGACGCCAAGCGCATTGCCTCGCTGCCCGACACCCCGGCCATGAACGAAACGCTGCCGGGGCTTGCCACCAGCGGCTGGAACGGCCTCATCGCGCCCAAGGGCGTGCCCGCAGCGGTCATTGCAAAGCTGAACGAGGCGATCAGCGCCATCATCAAATCGCCCGAAGGCCGCGAGCGCATCGTCACCGGCGGCGCCGAGCCGGTGACCAGCACGCCGCAGGCGTTCAGCGCATTGATGGCGGACGAACATCGGCGTTGGAGCGACATCATCCGGGCGGCGAAAATCGGCGCGCAGTAGCGCAAAAGAATTTGTGCGGTGGTTCGCGCGCGCGCGTGCCCGCATCAACCCGTCCTCAATTCGGCGTGAGGCCGATGGTCTTGACCACGCGCGCCCACTTCGCCACTTCACCCGTCAGGTATTCGGCGAACTCCGACTGTGTGCTGACTTGTGCATCAAGGCCGATGGCGGCGAGGCGCTCCTTGACTTCTGTCGTGGCGAGCACGTTGTTGATATCGGTGTTGAGCCGCACCGCCATGGCAGAGGCGAGTTTGGGCGGCGCGAAAAACGCGATCCACGAACGATCCTCGAAATCGGCGAAGCCGGCTTCGGCGGTGGTCGGCACCTCCGGCAACAACGCGATGCGCTTGCGCGCGACGGCGGCGTAAGCGCGCAGGTTTCCCGCCTTGATTTGCGTCAGCGCGGTGGGCACCGTGGTGATCGACAGATCGATCTGCTGGCCGAGCAGCGCGGTGATTGGCGTCGAACCGCCCGCGTAGGCGATGTGCGTGGCTTGCAAGCCGGGCGCGGCCTTGAACAGATATTCCCCCGCGAGATGCTGGCTGGTGCCCACGCCGGCGGTGGAGTAGGTGAAGCGCGCGTTCTTCGCGCCGCGCACGAAATCCATCAAGCCCTTGGCCGCCGCCGAGCGGTGCGCGACGATGATCGTCGGCGTGCTCGCCGCGTTGGCGAGTGGCGTGAGTTCGGTGACTGGATGCACGAACTCTTTGGCCATGCTGACATTAATCGCGGCGGCGGAGGTGTGTACCAGCAGCGTGTGCGCATCAGGCGTGGCGTTGGTGACGATACGCGAGGCGAGTATGCCGCCGGCGCCGGGGCGATTGTCGATCACCACGGTTTGCGCGTAACGCTCCGCGAGCTTCTGGCCGACGCCGCGCGCGATGGTGTCGGCGATGCCGCCGGGTGCGAAGGCGACGACGATGCGCACCGGCCGCGCGGGATAGGCGGGTGCAGGCGTATCCGCCGCAGGTGCGACGGTCACGCCGGCGCACGATATTGCAAGCGCAACGGGCGGGATGAGAATGAATTTGATGAGGTTACGCATGGGTACGCGGGATTGTCTTGTTGCGATGCGCATAGTCTACTAGGATACGCGCTTCACCAACACGGATCGGAGAGGGCAATGCGGCACACCCGGATGATTGCGCGCGGCGCGGCGCTGGTTTCGGCCCTGTCTTGCGCGGGTTACGTCGCTGCGCAGACGACCGCGAGCCAAGCGTACCCGGCGCGTCCGATCCGCCTGATCGTGCCGTACGCGCCCGGCGGCGTGGTGGATTATGTGGGCCGCGTCACCGCCCTGCGTGTCGCCGAGAGCGTGGGGCAGACGGTGGTGATCGACAATCGCCCCGGCGCCGGCGGCATTCTTGGCGTGGATCTTGCGGCCAAGGCCGCGCCCGATGGTTACACGCTGGTCATCATGGACCCGGCGATCGTGATTAATCCGGTGTTGCAGGCGTCGGTGCCGTACGATCCGCTGAAGGATTTGCGAACCGTGTCGGTGTTAAGTTCATCGCCGCTGGTGCTGGCGGTGCATCCGGCGCTGCCGGTGAAAGACATCGCCCAGCTTGCCGCACACGCGCGCGCCAACGCGGGCAAACTCAATTTTGCATCCGCCGGCGTGGGTACCACGCCGCACATGGCGGGCGAGTTGTTCAAGCAGCGCATCGGCGCCGCGCTGACGCACGTGCCGTATAAGGGCAGCGGCCCGGCGATGACCGATCTCGTCGGCGGTCAGGTGCAGATGGCCTTCACCAGCATCACCGCCGCGCTGCCGTTCATCAAGGACAATCGCCTGCGCGCGCTGGCGACCACGGGGCTTAAGCGCTCCGCCGCGCTGCCCGATCTGCCGACGGTGGCCGAAGCCGGGCACGCGGGATTTTTTGTAGATCTGTGGCTGGCGGTGTTCACGCCGACGCAGACACCGGCGGCAGCGGTTGCGCGGCTCAACAGTGAAATCCGCAAGGCCATCGAATTGCCCGTGCTGCGCGCGGAATACGCCAAAGTCGGCGTCGAACCGCGCGGCGCCAGCGCGGAAGAAGGCGCGCAGTTCGTGCGCGCCGAGCATGAGAAATGGGCGAAGGTCGTACGCGAGGCGAATCTCAAAGGCGCGAATTGATGTCCAGCACAGTAACGTGTTATAAGTATTTGTTTTTATTTAATAATTTATGAAACCCCCCGCCTTCGGTTATCACGATCCGCATACCGTGGCGGACGCCATCACGCTGCTCGGCACGCTGGATAACGCCAGGCTGCTGGCGGGCGGACAGTCGCTGATGCCCATGCTCAATATGCGTTATGTGCTGCCCGATCATGTGATCGATCTGAACGGCATCGACGATCTTTGCTTCATACGCGAAGACGGCGCCGCGCTTGAGATCGGCGCGATGGCGCGCCAGCGCGACATCGAATTTTCCAGCGTGGTGCGTGAACGTTGTCCGTTGCTGCACGAGGCGATTCAGCAGGTCGGCCACCGACAAACACGCAATCGCGGCACGCTTGGTGGCTCGTTGTGTCATCTCGATCCGTCGGCGGAACTGGTGACGGTGGCCGCCGCGCTCGACGCGGTGGTGAGCGTCGCCGGCGCGAGCGGCGAACGGGAAATCGCCTTTGCCGATTTTGCACAGGGTTACATGACCACCGCGCTGGCGCCGGACGAACTGTTGACCGGCGTGCGGTTTCCGTTGTGGCGCACAGGACACGGCCATGCCTTCGTGGAGTTCGCGCGCCGCCATGGCGATTTCGCCGTGGTGTCGGCGGCGGCGCTGCTGGAAACCGACGGCGCAAACATCACGCGCGTGTCGCTCACGCTGGGCGGCGTCGGCCCCGCCCCGCTGCGCATGCGCGGGATCGAGCAAGCGCTGGCGGGGCAGGCGCCCTCCGAAGCATTGTTCCGCGAGCTGTGCGAAAGCTGCCGCGCCATCGATGCGATGGACGACGTGCATGCGCCGCAAGCGTATCGCCGTCAACTGGCGGTGACGCTGTCGCGCCGCGCGCTGATGCTGGCCCATTCGCGAGTAAGCCATGTCTGAAACGCGCACCATCACGCTTAACGTTAACGGCGTCACGCACACGCGCGAGACCGCCGTGCGGTTTACGCTGGCGGATTTTCTGCGGCAGGAACTTGGTCTTACCGGCACACACCTCGGTTGCGAGCATGGCGTGTGCGGCGCCTGCACGGTGTTGATGGACGGGCGCTCGATACGATCCTGTCTCACGCTGGCGGTGCAGGCCCACGGGCACGACATCACCACCGTCGAAGGCATCGCGCCGGGCCCCGATACCCTGCATCCCCTGCAGGAGGCGTTTCGCGACAAGCACGGCCTGCAATGCGGCTTTTGCACGCCGGGCATGCTGACCACGCTGCTGGAATTCTTGCGCGACAACCCGAACCCCAGCGCGGCGGAAGTGCGCGTGGCGATTTCCGGCAACCTGTGCCGCTGTACCGGCTATCAGGGCATCGTCGAAGCCGCGCTCGAAGCCGCCCGGCGCATGCGCGGAGTACAACCTTGAGCACGCCCGGCAAAGTCATCGGCCGCCGTGTCGAGCGCGTCGAAGACAACGCGCTGCTGCGCGGGCAGGGGCGCTTTGTCGATGATATCCAGATGCCCGGCATGCTGCACGCGGCCTATGTGCGCAGCCCGCACGGGCACGCGGCGATCCGCGGCATCGACAAAACCGCGGCGCTCGCCCTGCCCGGCGTGCATGCGGTGTACACGCGCGATGATATACGCCCGTATCTGCAAACCGAAGAGCTGGTGGTGGGGCTGCCCAGTTCCAGTTATCAGCAGGATCTCAATCGTCCCGCGCTCGCCGGCGATGAAACCGTGCATGTGGGTGAAGCCATCGCCATCGTGGTGGCCGATAACCGCTATATCGCCGAGGACGCAGCCACGCTGGTGGAGGTTGATTTCGAGCCGTTGCCCGCCGCCTCCGACTGCCGCGATGCGTTGGCGCCCGGCGCGCCGCTCGCACATCGCCGCTCGCCGCACAATCTGCTGGCGGATTTCAGCATGGGCTTTGGCGACGCCGATGCGGCGTTCGCCGGCGCGCCGCATGTGTTTCGCGAATCGCTGTTCACGCATCGCGGCGGCAGCCACTCCATCGAATGTCGCGGCTGCGTCGCGGTATACGACAAGACCGAAGACCGGCTGACGCTGTGGAGTTCGACGCAGATGCCGCACGCCGCGCAGCGCCTGCTGTGCGAGATGCTCGGCCGCGACGAGAACCAGGTGCGCGTGGTCACGCCCGATGTCGGCGGCGGCTTCGGCCCCAAGCTGGTGTTCTATCCCGAAGACGTGACCACCGCGGTCGCCGCGCTGATACTCGGCCGGCCGGTGAAATGGATCGAGGATCGCCGCGAACACTTTGTCGCTTCCACGCAGGAGCGCGATCAATACTGGGAGATGGAGATCGCGGTGGACGGCGAGGCGCGCATCCTCGGCGTGCGCGGCGCGATGATCCACGATCACGGCGCCTACACCGCGCGCGGCATCAACCTTGCGCACAACGCCGCCGAAACCGTGACGCTGCCGTACGAAGTGCCCGCGTTTCACATGAACGTGCGCGTGGCGCTCACCAACAAGGTGCCGGTGACGCCGGTGCGCGGCGCCGGCCACCCCGAAGGCACCTTCGCGATGGAGCGACTGCTCGACCGCGTGGCGCGCGAGTTAAAGCTCGATCGCGCCGAAGTGCGCCGCCGCAATTTGATACCCGCCGAGAAAATGCCGTACACCAAGCCGCTAAAAACACGCGGCGGCACGCCGGTGCTGCTCGACAGCGGCGACTACCCGAAGTGCCAGCAGTCGGCGCTGGATGCGGCGGGCTGGGCGGATTTTCCCGCGCGGCAGGCGCGCGCGCGCGCGGAGGGCCGGTATTTGGGCATCGGGCTTGCCAACTTTGTCAAAGGCACGGGACGCGGTCCGTTCGAGGCGGTGACGGTGCGCATCGCGCCCTCGGGCCGCGTGCTTGTCTACACGGGCGCCGCAGCGATGGGCCAGGGCACGCGCACCATGCTCGCGCAGGTGGTGGCGGAGCAACTCGGCGCGGAGCTGGCCAACATCACCGTTACCGCCGGCGACACCGCGACCATCGCCATCGGCATCGGCAGTTCCAACAGCCGCGTGACGGTGATGGCGGGCTCGTCGGCGCATGTGGCGGCGCTGAGCGTGCGCGAAAAAGCGCTGATCGTCGCCGGACATTTGCTCAAGACCGACCCGGCCGGCCTTGAAATTCACGGCGGCAATGTTCACATCAAGGCCTCGCCCGACAGAACCGTGAGCCTGGCGCAGGTGGCGCGCGCGGTGGGCGGCATCGCGGGCTACCTGCTGCCCGGCGGCGTCGCGCCCGGCATGGAAGCCACCGCGCATGTGGTCATCGACGACATGACTTACCCAAACGGCACGGCGGTGGCGGAAGTCGAGGTCGATGTGGAAACCGGCGGCGTGCGGCTCGCGCGCTACGTGTTCGCGCACGACAGCGGCACTGTCATCAATCCGATGATCGTGGATGGCCAGTTGCACGGCGGCATGGCGCACGGCATCGGCAACGCGCTCTTCGAACGCATGATATACGACAACAACGCGCAACCGCTGACCACCAATCTCGGTGAATATCTGCTGGTGACCGCCACCGAGTTGCCGAACCTTGAACTCATCCACCACGAATCGCCCTCGCCGTTGAATCCGCTCGGCGTCAAAGGCGTGGGCGAATGCGGCGTGATACCCGCGCCGGCGGCGATCATCTCGGCGGTGGAAAACGCGCTGGAGCCGTTCGGTGTGCGCATCACGCAAGCGCCGATTTCGCCGGCGGAAATCGCCGCGCTGCTTGAACGCGCGCGTCGCGGCGCGTAGCCGCTGGCCGCAGCGTGTTTGACTTTGCCGCGATATCTTCTAGTATAGGACGCTCCCTGAAAGGCCAGTTCCCCTCATGACTACCGTTACCTTTGCATCAGCCCCCGTTATCGTCGGCGAGCCCGGCAGCGGACACTCGCCGGATCAGTGTCCGGTGGAAGAAACCCTGTGCCCGGTGGTCGCGCACGAATGGGTGAACGACGAATACAAACATCTCGTTGTTAAAGCCTCGCCCAAGGCGCTGGCGGCGCAGCCGGGACAGTTTTTTCAATTGCTGTGCCCGTCGCCGGATGAAGGCGATTTGTGGTTTCGGCGGCCGCAGAGTTTGTATCGTGTGGCGCGTTCCAGCGGGCGGCTGGAATTTCTTTACAAGATCGCGGGCCGCGGCACCCAGGGGCTGGCGACATTAAAGCCGGGCGACATGCTGAACATGGTGGGGCCGCTGGGCGTGGGGTTTCATCTACAACCCGAATGGAAGCACGTGGTGGTGCTCGGCCGCGGCGTGGGACTGGCAACGATGGCGCCGATTTCGCAGATGGCGGGTGAGCGCGGCGTGCGGGTCACCGCGCTGCTCTCCGCGCGCAGCCCGGAGCTGGCGCTGGCGGCGGATTTGTTCGAGAGCGTGGGCACGGTGATCAAGGTGCTCGACACCGACGGCAGCAGCGCGGTGGAAAACGTCGAGGCCATCCTCAAGGGTCTGATCGCGGATAAAAAAGCCGATGCGTTTTTCACCTGCGGTTCGAACCGCCTGATGCAACTGATGAAAAAATTGGGCCGCGAGCACAATATCCCGGGCCAGATGGCGATGGAGCAGATCATGGCGTGCGGCTTGGGCCCGTGCTACATCTGCGTGCGCACCTTTGAAGTCAACGGCAAACTCGAAATGCGCCGCGTGTGCGTCGAAGGCCCGGTGTTCGATTTGCAGGAGTGCCTCGGATGGTAGATCTCTCGGTCAACATCAGCGGGCTGCGGCTCGCCAATCCGGTGATGCCGGCGTCGGGCACGTTCTCGGCGGAGTTTTGCAAGGTCATCGATCTGAATCGTCTCGGCGCGCTGGTGACCAAGACCGTGTCGCGGCCGTTTCGCCCCGGCAATCCGCCGCCGCGCGTGTCCGAGATCGAAGCCGGCATGATTAACTCCATCGGCCTGCCGACCAAGGGCCTGCAATATTTCATCGAGCACCAGTTGCCGGAATACAAGCAGTTCACGCCGCCGTTGGTGTGCAGCATCACCTCGGACAAGATCGAGGATTTCGTGGCGATGGCGCGCGACGTCAGCGTGCCGGGCGTGGATGCGATCGAGCTCAATATCTCGTGCCCCACGCGCGAACCGGGCGGCGGCAACTTCGCGCTGAACGAGGAGCACACCTTCAAACTCGTCAAGCTATGCCGCGAGGCGACGCAAAAACCGCTGTGGGCAAAGTTGTCACCTAACGCCGGTGATATTTCCGCCGTGGCGGAAGCCGCGGAGAAGGGCGGCGCGAACGCGGTCACGGTGTCGAACACCATCCTCGGCCTGAAGATCAATCTCGACACCTATCAATCGTACATCGGCCAGGGCTACGGCGGTATTTCCGGCCCCGGCATCAAGGCGATCATCCTGCGCATGGTCAACCAGTGCGCGCGCTGCGTGAAAATTCCCGTCATCGGCTGCGGCGGCATCATGAAGGGCGAGGACGTGGTGGAATACCTGCTCGCGGGCGCGACCGCGGTGGAGGTGGGCTACGCGAATTTTCGCAGCCCCACGGCGATGATCGCCATTATCGAGGGCCTGGAGAAATGGTGCGACCAGCGCGGCATCAAGACCGTGGCTGAACTTACCGGCGCGATGAAAGCGCACCCGCCGCGCGACGTGTACCAGGCGGGCATGATGGGCATCAGCTAAATCTTTTTTCGCCGCTGCACTCAATGGACATCGACAACGCCTTTGAAGTGCCGCTGCCGCCCGCGCAGGCGTGGGCGATGCTGCTCGACATCAAGGGTATCGCCGGCTGCATCCCCGGCGCGGAACTCACCGAGGTGGTGGACGAGCGCACCTACAAGGGCAAGGTCGCGGTGCGGCTGGGGCCGGTGGCGTTGACGCTCGTGGGGCAGGCGGCGTTCGAGCACATCGACAACGAAACGCTGACCGCGCGCGTCAAATGCAAAGGCAGCGACCCCAAGGGGCGCGGCGCCACCGATTCGGTGATTACGTTTCACATCGAACCCGCCGCGGCCGGCTCGATGGTGCGCATCCACAGCCAGGTGACGCTCTCCGGCTCGATCGCGCAGTACGGGCGCGGCGCGGGCATGATTCAAAGCCTGGCCTCGCAGATCATCAAACAATTCGGCGAGTGCCTGAAAACGCGCATCGAAAAACCCGAGGTCGAAACCAGCGCCAAGCCCATCGCGGGGCTGTCGCTCATCGCCAACGCGGCGCTGGATTCGGTGAAAGATCGTTTTAAAAAAACACAATAAAAACAAATACTTATGTAAGCTCGGCTATTCTGGTTTCACCCCGGCAAGTTTCACCGCGCGGCCCCATTTTTCCAGTTCGGCCTTGGCGAACGCGGCGTATTGCGTGGCGCTCAGGGTCATCGGCTCCATGCCCTGGCGACCGATTTGTTCGCGGTAATCCGCGCCGGTGGTCACCTTGGCCATCTCCGCGCGCAGGCGTTCGATGCGCGCGCGCGGCGTTTTGGCCGGCGCCATCAGCGCATACCACGCCGGCGCATCGACGCCTTGCACCTGTTGCTCGATCAGCGTCGGCACCTCGGGCGCGAGTGCGGCGCGCGCGGGGTGGGTCACCGCCAGCGCGGTGAGCCGCCCGCCGCGCACATGCGGCAGCACGGCGGTGAGCGAGCTGAACAGGAGTTGCGATTCGCCCGCGAGCAGCGCGGTTGCCGCCGGGCCGGTGCCCTTGTAGGCCACGTGTACCAAGTTGACGCCGAGCGAATATTTCAGCAGCTCCGACATCAAATGCAGATTGGTGCCGATGCCCGACGAGGCGTAATTCAGTTTGTTGGGCTGGGCCTTGGCGAGCGCGACGAGATCCTTGATATTGCGGATGCCGAGCGCGGGATGCGTCACCAGCATGTGGTACGAGGTGGCGATCATGTCCACCAGCGCGAAGTCCGCCAGCGGATCGTACGGCACGCGGCCCAGATTGGGGCTGACCGCCAGCGGCCCGACAAAGCCCAGCAGCAGCGTATAGCCATCGGGCGCGGCCTTCGCGGTCATCTCGGTGGCGACGTTGCCGCCGGCGCCGGCGCGGTTGTCCACCACCATCTGTTGACCAAGCCCGCTGCTCATGCGCGTGGCGAGAATACGCGCGAGCACGTCGTTGCCGCCGCCGGGCGCGAAGGGCACCAGAAAGCGCAGCGGTTTGCCGGGATAGGGCGGCTCCGCCGCACCCGCGTTAACCGGCGTGTTCAGCGCCAGCGCGATTACCGGCGCGAGCAGTGCGCCCGCCGCGAGGCTCATGGCGCGCCGCCCGTGAGACCCGCTTCACGCGCGAGGCGCGTGAAATCTTCCACGTGCTTGCGCAGGAAGATACCGAATTCTTCGGGCGTGTTGCTGCTCATCAGATCAATGCCGATTTCAACATAGCGGTTGCGCAACTCCGGCACGGCGGCGGCTTTGGCCACCTCGGCGCGCAGGCGTTCGAGTACCGCGCGCGGCGTGCCCGCCGGCGCCATCAAGCCGTTGAATGTTGAATCCTCAAATCCTTTTAATCCGGCTTCGTCGATGGTCGGCACGTCCGGCAGCAGCGCCGAGCGTTTGCGCGTGGTGACGCCGAGTGCGCGCAGCTTGCCGGCGCGGATATGCGGCAATGACGTGCTCACCTGATCGAAACGCAGCATGACATGACCGCCAACGAGATCAATCACCGCAGGTGCCGCGCCCTTGTACTGTATGTGCAGCAGCTTGATGCCTGCCTGCCGCGCGAACATTTCCGCCGCCACGTGGCCGGTGGAGCCGCTGCCCGACGAGCCGCTGGAGATTTCGCCGGGCCGCTGTCTGGCGAGCGCGATGAACTCTTTTACCGTGCGCGCGGGCAACGCCGGGTTGACTACGAATACCAGCGGCGTGTCGCTGGTCATCGACACGGCGGCGAAGTCCTTGATCGCATCGTAGCCAGCCTCCTTCACCATGGCGGGGGTGCGTGCAAAGGTGTTTGAAATCGCCAGCAGGGTGTAGCCGTCGGCGGGCGCGTTTTTAACGAAGCGCGTGCCGACGATGGCGCTGGCGCCGGGCCGATTCTCGACCACGAACTGCTGGCCAAAATTTTTGCTGAATTGCTCGGCGTAGGCGCGCGCGACGATATCCTGATTGCCGCCGGCGGTGACCGGGTTGATGATGCGCACCAGTTTCACGGGGTAGGGCGCGGGCTGGCCCGCCGCGGCGGTTGACAACAGCACGCCCGCGAGGGCGCTGGCGGTCAGGCTGGCAAAATGGCGGCGGCAGCGGAGACAGCGACGCATGAGGGTTCCTTTTCTCGACAGGGGCTATCGGGCGTTCGCTGCGGCGTCGCGCCGCCACAGTTGTTTGCGCCAATGCGCCGCGATCACCAAGCTGAACGCCAGCCCGGCGGCGCCGTACAGCGTTGCCATCAGCGGGTAACCGATGCGCGGTATCAGCCAGCCGGCGAGCAGCAGTCCCGGTATGTTGCCGTAGATCGCCAGCATGCGTAAGCCCATCATGCGCCCGCGGAATTTTTCATCGCAATGGCGGATCAGCATGGTTGACATGGATATCTGGCTTAAACCCTGCGACAGCCCCGCGAGCAGCAGAAACGGCATACCCATCGCCGGACTCGATGTGTTTACGAAGCCGATCAGCGACAGCAGCCATCCCGCGCTGAAAAACAGCACCATGCGCGCCGGGCGCACGGTGTGGCCGATGCGGCTCATGATGACCGCGCCCATCAGCGCGCCGAAGCCGCCCACCGCCACCAGATAGCCGAGGCCGGTTTGATCGGTGCGGTAAATTTCCTTCGCCATCACCGGCATCAGCCCGTGCATCATCGGAAACGACGTGCAGTTAAGCAGAAACGCAAAACACATCGAGGCGAGCAGCAGCGGCGTGTTCCACACGTAGGCCACGCCCGCGCGCAGGTCGTTCCATGGCGAAGCGCGCACGGTCGCGGACGGCGCGCGCGCCGCTGTGCCCCGCGCGCCTTTTAACGTGAGCAGCGTGCTCAGGGCGTAGAGGCTCGCGATCGCGATATAGGCCGCGCCTATGCTGAATAACGCCACCAGCCCGGCACCGGTCAGCGCCCCCGCGATTTTTGCGGTATCCATGGTGGTGCGCTGGATGCTCATCGCGCCCATCAGTTTTTCGGGCGGCATGGTGGCGCCGACCAGCGCGGTGCGCACGCCGGGGTCGGAAGGGCGTACCAGCCCCATCACGCCCGCGACGCACAACACGTAAAGCGGCGTGAGCAGGCCGCTCAAGGCAAGCGTCATCAGGGTCAGCGCCAGCAGGGTGTAGATCGCGCGCATGGTGGCGAGCACGGTGCGATGCCCGATGCGGTCGCCCATCACGCCGAACATGGGTGCTAACAGCGTGCCGATGTGCTGCATCGAGGCGAACAGGGTCAGCATCAGCACCGAGCGCGTTTCCACCAGCACGTACCAGCCGAGGATGATGGTCTCCATCTCAAACGCCCACGACACCGCGAGATCGGCGGGCCACTGAAAGCGAAAGCTGCGCACGGTAAACGGCGTGAACGCCGAAGGCCGCACGGGAATTAAAGGAGTGGATTGCAAGGCCATGCTTTTATTGTGATTTTTCAGCGGGAGTTTTTTTGACGCCCCGACGATACCAGACCGTTCATCGACGGCGCGCTTCGTCACCACATAATGGATTTTTGCCGCGCGCCACGCCCATGCGTCAAGCGTGATTACATGGAATTCTCACGGTAGAATACGCCTGCAGGCAACGGCAGGGCTGCGGTTAGTTGGATACCCCCGCGCGCCCCTGCGACTCAGCGTAACACCCATTTCCTTGAGCTTCTCTGTTGATGCCGCACTCCGGTGTTATCAGGTAAGTATTTGTTTTTATTGTAAAATTTTCGTAATAGTTTCGTCAAAATCAGCGAGGCACGGATGGACTCACATCAGCATTCCCAGCTATTCAAAGTCGGCAACGCGCAGGTTTCACGGTTTGAAGACATACGCCTGATTACCGGCAACGGAAAATATGCTTCCGATTGGAATGCCCCGGACCAACTGCACGCGTGTTTTCTGCGCTCTGATCGCGCGCATGCGCGCATCGTGTCGATTAACTACGACAAAGTGAGCCAGGTTAAAGGCGTGGTCGGCGTTTACATCGGCGCGGATGCGCAGGCCGCGGGCTATTTGCGTTCGGCGAGTTTTCTGCCGCCCACCGGCAAGGGCGGCATGAAGGCGCGCGTGCCGGCGCGGCCGTGTCTCGCCATCGGTAAAGTGCGTTTTGTCGGCGACCCGGTGGCGATGGTGATCGCAGAATCGCATCTCGCCGCACAAGATGCCTGCGAGCTGATCGAAGTGGTCTACGAAGATTTGCCCGCGATCGTTGATCCGGTGGAAGCCTTGAAGCCGGACGCGCCGCAGTTGCACGACGATGTGCCCGGCAATTGCCCGGTCGAAGCCGAGAGCGGCAATGAGGCAGCAACGATGGAAGCCATCGCCAAGGCCGCGCATGTGACCAAAATCACCGTTGATTGCACGCGCGTTACCGCCAGCCCGATGGAGCCGCGCGCCGCGCTGATCGAATACAAGGCCGACGGCGATAGTTATGTCGTGCATACGCCCTCGCAAGGCGTGAACATGACACGCAAGCAGTTCGCCACGTATGCCAATCTGGGCGAAGATAAATTCCGCGTTGAAATCAAGGATGTCGGCGGCGGATTCGGCCAGCGCAGCACGGTGTATCCGGAATACGTGTCGATGATGATGGCCGCCAAGGCCTTGCAGCGACCGATCAAGTGGGTGTCCACGCGCACCGAGTGTTTCCTCACCGACACGCATGGCCGCGCCAACCTGATTACCGCCACGCTGGCGATGGACAAAAACGCGCAGTTCACCGGTTTACGCATCGACTGGATCACCGATCAGGGGGCGTATCTTTCGCCCACCGGCCCGGCCGGACACATACGCAATGGCACCACCTGCATGAACGGCGTCTACAAAATTCCCGCGCTGTATGGGCACTTCAAAGTGGCGCTGACCAGCACCGGCTGGGTAGCGGCGTATCGCGGCGCGGGCCGGCCCGACATCGCTTACGCCATCGAGCGCGCGGTGGATGCTGCGGCGCTGGAGCTGAACATGGATCCGGCGGATCTGCGCCGCAGAAACTACGTACCGCTTAACGAATATCCGTACAAATCCGCCACCGGTTCCACTATTGAGATCGCCGATTTGCCAGGGCTGTCGGCCAAGGCGCTGACACTCGCCGACTGGGCCGGCTTTGAAGCGCGCCGCGCCGCCAGTGCCAAAAAAGGCAAGTTGCGCGGCATCGGCATGGCGTCGGTGATCGAGCCCACGGGCGCCGGCACTTACCCGCGCGATGAAATCGAAGTCAGCGTCGGTGCCGACGGTATCGTGACGCTGCACACGGTGGCGCACTCGCAAGGGCAGGGCCACGAAACCTCGTTTGCGATGGTGACGGCGAACGCGCTGGGCATCCCCGCCGAGCGCATCAAGGTGCTTCAGGGCGACGCCGATCGTTCGGTCACCATGGTGGGCAATCACTCCGGCGGCTCGCGCACCATGGTGGGCGCCGGCACGGTGTGCCACATCGCCGCCAACAAACTGATCGACGCCGGTAAATCGCTGGCGGCGGAAGACCTAGGCGTGGAACCTTCGCAGGTGAATTACAACAAAGGCGAATTCTCGTCACCACACAGCAAGAAAAAAGTCACGCTGGCACAGGTGGCGGCGAAGAAAAAGTTGTCGGTGATCGGCGAAGGCACGTTTACCTCCACCTACCCCAACGGCTGCCACATCACCGAAGTGGAAATCGATCCGGAAACCGGCGTCACTGACATCGCCTCGTATCTGTCGGTGGACGACTGCGGCCACATCGTCAGTCACACCATTGTCGAAGGCCAGATGCACGGCGCGGTGGTGCAGGGTCTTGGCCAGGTGTTCGGCGAGCATATCGTCTACGACAAGGATTCCGGCCAGATGGTCACCGGCAGCTTCAGCGATTACATCATGCCGCGCGCGGGGCAATTGAAATCCATCCAGATGGAAGAGTACACCACGCTGTCGAAGTTGGGCCCGCTCGGTATCAAGGGCATGGGCGAATCGGGTTGCACCGCGTCGCTGCCGGCGCTGGTCAACGCGGTATGCAACGCGCTGGGAGTCAGACACCTCGATATGCCGCTCACGCCGTCGAAGGTGTGGGCAACCATTCAGCAATCCAAAGCAGCCAAACACTAAGGACCGAGACCATGCAACCCTTCAGCTACGTCAAAGCAAAATCCCTCAAGGAAGCCGGCGACATGCTGGCCGCGCACGCCGACGCCAAATTGCTCTCCGGCGGCATGACCTTGATCCCCACCATGAAAGCGCGCCTCGCGCAACCGTCGCACCTGATCGATATCGCGGGCATCGCCGAGTTGTCGGGTATCGAAGCCAAGGACGGCAAGCTCACCATAGGTGCGGCGACCCGGCACGTTGAAGTCGCGAAATCGGCGGTGGTGAAAAAAGCCATTCCGGCGCTGGCGTACTTGGCCGGCCAGATCGGCGATCCGCAAGTGCGTAATCGCGGCACCCTCGGCGGCTCGCTCGCCAACAACGATCCGGCGGCGGATTATCCGTCGGCGGTGTTGTCGCTGAATGCCACCATCGTCACCAGCAAACGTGAAATCGCGGCGGATGATTTCTTTCAGGGCCTGTTCAGCACGGCGCTCGGCGCGGGCGAAGTGATCGTCAAGATCGTGTTCCCGATCCCCGCCAAGGCGGCATATGAGAAATTTCCGCATCCGGCATCGGGTTTTGCGATGACGGGCTCGTTTGTTTCGCAGAGCGCTAAAGGCGTGCGTGTGGCCATCACCGGCGCGGGGCCGGGCGTGTTCCGCTGGAAAGACGCGGAAGCCGCGCTGGGCAAAAAACTGAACGCTGCGGCCATTGAAGGCTTGAATGTCGATGCCACGGACTTGAACGAAGACATGCACGGCACCAAAGAGTACCGCGCAAATCTCGCCAAGGTAATGACCAAACGCGCTGTTGCCAAAATCTCGGGGAAATAATCATGGCCAAAGTCGAACTCAAAATTAACGGCAAGCAACACGCGTACGATGTGGAAGACCGCACGCTGCTGGTCAACCTGATCCGCGATCATGCACAACTCACCGGCACCCATGTCGGCTGCGACACCAGCCAGTGCGGCGCCTGCACCATCCACATGAACGGCGTGGCGGTGAAATCCTGCACCGTGCTGGCGGGGCAGGCCAACGGCGCGGACATCACCACCATCGAAGGCATGGCCAAGGGCGACAAACTGCACCCCGTGCAGCAGGCGTTCACCGAATGCCACGCGCTGCAATGCGGCTTTTGCACGCCGGGCATGATCATGGCGGTAACAGGCTTTTTGAAAGACAACCCCAAGCCCACCGATGACGAGATTTACCACGGGCTGGAAGGCAACATTTGCCGCTGCACGGGGTATATCAATATTGTTAAGGCGGTGAAGCAGGCGGCTAAGGCGATGAGTAAATAAGCGATCCAATTCGAAATGGTCATCAACTGTAAAACCGCCAAAGCGCCGGGCATCACCATTCCGCAAGCGCTGCTGCGCACGGATGAGCTGATTCAATAAAGCCGTGGCAAACCACAACGAACCCAAAACGATAGCGAGGGCAAAGGGGTCAGGTCTTTCATTATCGCATGTCAAGAAGAAAGTCCCGCCCACGCCCACTCACGCACAATGGGGTCTATCAAAGTAGCATCGGCTTGGCGCGTTCCGCGCGGGATACGATCTGGATTCTGGCTTTGCGAGCAGCCGCTTCGCGGCTTGCCTGCGTACCCCGCTGCGCCGGAATGACGAGACTGGTGTGCCGGCCTGCTGATTGACGCGGCGCCGGCGGGCCGCATCGCCGCGATCCATGACTTGGCGCCAGATGGTGGGCTGTAGCGCCTGATAACCATGGCAGTGGCGAGATCGCTGAACTACAATTCCAACGCCAATGTGATCGATGAAGGGGATTCTCATGGCGTTGGCGGCGATTCGTGCTTGCCGTGCGCTGTCTGTTTAAGGCGGTGAAGCCGGTGGCCCGAGCGATGATGCGGTAAAAATCCATTTCTGAATATTTCTTGCACACGGAGTGAGGCGCCATGGTTTCAGGTAACACTGCATGCGATGTGGTTGTCGTCGGCTGCGGCATCGCGGGCTTGTCAGCGGCGGTGGCCGCGCAACAAGGCGGCGCGCGCGTGCTGGTTCTCGAACGCGCGCCGCAAGATGAGCGAGGCGGCAACACGCGTTACACCGGCGCGTGGCTGCGCATGAAAAGTGTTGATGAAGTCTCTGACGATTTCTCCGAACACTTTGCCGTCAACGCAGGCGGGTTTCTGGATCCGTCGCTGGTGCATGAGACTGCAAAAGACCGCGAAAACTGGCCGCCCAATCTGCGCGCCATGAGCTTTGCCGACCCCGAAGTGGTGGCGACGTTTGCCGAGGAAGCGCCGCCCACCTTGCGCTGGTTGCAAGGTATGGGCGTGCGTTTTGAAAAACTCGAGGTGCCGTTTCTAACATCAGTGCAGCCGCGCATGGCGCCGCACGGCGGCGGCTTTGCGCTGGTGGAAGCGCTCGCCACCGAATTTGAAAATAAGGGCGGCGTGATTCATTACCACACCGCCGCGCAGGCGCTGATTCAAAACGATGAGGGCGCGGTCATCGGCGTGCGCGCCACCGGCCCAGGCAATAAGCCGCTCGAATTTCGCGCGCGCGCGGTGATCCTCGGTTGCGGCGGCTTTGAAGGCAACGCCGAAATGATGAGCCGCTACATCGGCCCGCGCTCATTGTTCTTGCGCTCGATGTCCAAGGGCTGTCACTACAACAAGGGCGAGGGCATTGCGATGGCGCTGGCCATCGGCGCGGCGCCCTGTGGCGATTACGGCAGTTGGCACGCCTCGCCGATGGACCCGCGCTCGGATCGCGCCGGCCCGTCGATCTACATTTATCCGCAAGGCATCCTCGTCAATCAGAACGGTCAGCGCTTCGTCGACGAAGGGCCGGGGCCGACCGACGAAACCTACGAAGGCGTGACGCGAGAAATCAACGCGCAGCCGGGCGGCATCGCCTATGCCGTGCTCGACACCACGGTGGCGAAAGTGCGGCACCCCGAATCCGTGGTGCGCAGCGAAGTGCCGCCGTTTAAGGCCGATACGCTGGCGGGCCTGGCCGAACAGCTGAAAATCCCCGCCGATGCACTCGAAGCCACCGTCGCGGAATACAACGCCGCCTGCGGCACGGGCCGTTACGATGAGGCCGCAATGGATGGCCTCGCCACCCGAGGTATCAGTCCGCGAAAATCCAACTGGGCGCGGCCCATCGGCAAACCGCCGTACATTGCCTATCCCATCATCTCGTCGATGGTGCTCACCTTCGGCGGCTTGAAAGTCACGCCGCAGGCGCAGGTGGTCAATCAGCAGGGCGACGTGATTCCCGGTTTGTATGCCGCGGGCGAGACGATGGGGTTGTATTACCGTTCTTACACGGGCGCGACTTCGGTGTTGAAGGGGGCTGTGTTTGGGCGGCTGGCTGGGATAGACGCTGCAAGAAATATAGACAAAACCCCTACCCGCTGAATACCCTAAAGAAGAACGCGTGGGCACAAAGAACGCGCCCACCCAGACTTGCTACACCAATCCCAACACGACCTTGCGGCCTAATACTTTCGCGGCGCGCTGCAGGGTGCCCAAGGTCACGCTGTCGTTTTTCGGATCGAGCAGGCGGTTAAGTTGTACCCGGCTCGTTGCCATGCGCCGCGCCATTTCGGTACGGGTCAGGTTTTGCGTTTGCATCGCCTGCTCGATTTGCCACGCCACCACTTTCTTGATGGATGCGTTGGTGGTTTCTTCGTAAATCCCTTCCTCTTTCAGCCAGTCTTCGAACAGACCGCCGATATGGGGATTCTTGCGCTTGGTCATGATTGCACCTCTTTCATTCGTTTCATCGCCGTATTTAAATCGCCGGCCGGGGTCTTCTGCGTTTTCTTGATGAAGCCATGTAGCAACATCAGCTCACCGCCGGCGATACAGAATAGAACCCGTGCTATGCGACGGCTTGGCAAAGTAGAGCGCACTTCCCACAGCCCGCTACCCAATGACCGGCACAACGGCATACCAACCGGCCAACCGAATTCAACATCGCGGATGTCATGCCCAATCTGCTTGCGATCCGCAGCGGGTAGCTCCATCAGCCAGTCGCGCAGCGGATTCGCGCCTGTCCCTGTTACATAAAACCGTGCCGCGACGCGCTTCAGTTGCATCCAGCCTCCTTTGCCGGCGAACACTGAACCAAAAAAGGTACAATGTCAAGACAACAAGTCGAATGGTGTAGTGCATTGCACCGATCGTAGAGCGGCTAATCCGCATGCGGCGCAATGCGCTACGCTTATTGACGCCCTACGCGAGCTGGGGCCGACGCCGCGCGCTTATGCGCTATCCCTACATCGCCTCAAACTCGCTAGCAAGAATCTTGCGCACTTCCTCTGGAGGCATCGCCCATGCGCCCGCCGCATAACGCTTGATGCCGACGGGCGCGAGCTGTTGCCGCAACTCGGCCATTTTGATGCCGATGGCGAGCGGGTCCATGATGATTGCGCCGTCCACTTCGCGTATACCTTGGTCGATTAGCCACTGACTGAGGTACAGCCCCGCAGGGTAGAGTGCCGTGGCGCCGCGCGCTACCAGCGTTTTCGCCACGCGCATGAATTCATCGACAAAAGGTTGCGGGTTATTCCACAGGTTTGCGTAGTCGGTGAAGGCAAAATCCACATAGCCGCCCGGCACCATGCGTTCCGTCAGTTTGTAGCGCTCGCCCAGCGCCTGAAAGAAATGGTGCAGCCGCACGTTGTTGACGATAAACGCAAAATTCGGCGCCAACTGGCTGTAGTAGGAGATCGTGGCCTGCGTCATGAAGACTGCGGGGATATCGACCATCTCGCGCAGCTCGTCGTAGCCGAGGTCGAGGCAATTGGTGACGAAGACGTCGAACCCTTCGCGCTCGGCGCGCATGGCGCTCTTGATGGTTTCGTGCGCGACAAAATGCAGGTGCGTCATGCTGCGCGCAGCACCAGGATAATTTTTGCCGAGATTTGGAAACTCGACTGTGGTGCCCGGACCAGCCACGCGCTGCGCATGGCGCAGGAGCGAATCGTAGTACGGCTTGTAGATGTCTGATGTGCCTAGCGGTGTGCCGCTCTGTATGCAAATTTTCATGCTGGAGCCTTCTTCTTATGCCTATTAGGCGGTTATTGTATCTGACGGCAAGTTGCTATCTTCAGCGACGCTTGTAGGATGCCGGTGACGAAGGAACCGCATCAATCGCGTTCACATGACGCAAGCAAATGCCGCCTTCACCGCTTGGGCAAACTCGACCGATGCGCTTCCTTCGTCACCGACATCCTACTTTGCATGCAGTGCGAGCATCACATCCCCTATACGCCGCTGCGACAACGCAAAGACCTGCCGCGCATATGCCCCGGCATCCGCATCAAAGTTGCCGTAAGCAAAGCAGTCCGACACTTTTTCAATCAACTCCGCGTCGCTTAACGGATCGCCCGCGTCCCCGCGCGCGGTGTTCACGCGCTGCTCCAACACTTGGCCACCGGCAAGTTCAACACGCACGTGAGACCAGCGCGGCAGTATCGTCCCCGGCGCTTCCTGCAAACTCACCTTCGGCAAGAGCGCGCGGATTTCAGGCCGCATCACCTGCGCATCATCAAAGCTCGCCAGCCGGATCGCGCCATCCGTCAGTGCGGCGGACAGGCAATAGGCCATGTTGAATTTGGCTTGCAGCCCATTGGCGGGCGGCTGCGGCAGCAGGGCGTCCAGTCCACCGGCGCTGTTCGTGATCACGATTTTCGTTATGTTGGCGGGCGTCAGCGCGTGCGCTTTGCGCAAGGCGAGCAGTCCGTCGAGCGCGCGATGTATCGCATAACAGCACGGGTATTTTTTGATATCGATGCCCATGGCGTCGATTTCCAGCGGCGGTGTTCCGAGCGCGGATAGCGCCGATGAGGCATCCTCCCCCGACGCATACAGCGCGAGATAGCCGAACTTACCGTCGATAGCGTCGAGAGACGCGGTGAATCCTGATTGCGCCATCAACACCGCGCGCACCGCCGCCGCGTTGCATTGCCCCGCCTGAAAGGACTTCGCCATCGCGCCAAAGTTTTGCCGTGTGCCTGCGGCCTGTGCCACGGCCAACCCCAAGGCGTGGGCGGTTTGATTTTCGTTCAGCCCGAGCAGCACGCTGCACGCCAGGGTTGCGCCCAGCACACCCAGCGCCGAGGTTGAATGCCAGCCGCGGCTGTAGTGCGGCAGCGCCATCACGCGCGCGAACTTTGCCATCAGCTCAAAGCCCGCGAGGTAGGCGGTGCTGAATTGCTCGCCTGTGGTACCACGGGCGCCCATCATCTGTGCCAGCGCACACAGCGCAGGAACCATCGCCACGCTGATATGACCGCGCATCGGCGTCATCACGTCATCGTAGTCGAGCACATGCGCGGCGACGCCGTTCACAAAGGCCGCGCATTCGGGATGCAGGGTTTCGTCCGTGGTCCACACGGTTGCATTGCCGATGCCGGCGCAGCCGCGCATGTAATCGGCGGCCAGGCGCGACGCATCATCACCACGCCCGGCAATCGCGCAAGCTATGGTGTCGAGCAGCGCGCGGTACGCCTGATGGCGTTGCGCGGCGGTGAGCGGCGTTGCAGCAAAGCGTGCCGCGAACGCGGCGATCTGGAGACTGGCGACGGGCATTATTCCGCCTTGATGCCGGCAGCGGCGATCACCTTGCGCGCGCGCGCAGACTCTTCGCGCATGAAACGCGCCATGCCATCCGGCGTGCTGCTTTGCGCTTCCGCGCCATACGAAAGCATGCGCTGCACGGTTTTTACGTCGGCGAGACTGTGCTGGATTTGCGCGCTGAGTTTGTTGACGATGCCTGCCGGTGTTTTCGCGGGCGCGACCATGCCGGACCAGGTGACTGCCTCGAAACCGGGCACGCCGGATTCCGCCACGGTTGGAATATCCGGCACTGTTCTGGATCGTTGCGCACTGCCCACCGCCAGCGCGCGCGCCTTGCCGGTTTTTACGTGCGGTAACACCGTCGGCATGCTGTTAAACATCAGTTGCACCTGACCCGCCAGCAGATCAGTCACCGCGGGCCCGGAGCCTTTGTACGGCACATGCACCATGTCGGTCGCCGTCATCGACTTGAACAACTCCATTGCCAGATGGATCGGCGAGCCTTGCCCGACCGTGGCGTAATTCAGCAGCCGCGGTTTGGCTCTGGCATGCGCGATAAGTTCCTTCACGGAGGTCACCGGCACGCTGGGGTTTACCACCAGCAACGTCGGATTGGTCGCGAGCAGACTCACCGGCGCGAAATCCGTAAACGGATCGTATGGCAGTTTGGGATTTAACAGCGGATTGATGATGAGGCCCGCCGAGGTCGCCAGCAACAGCGTATAGCCGTCGGGCGTGGCGCGCGCGGCAATCTCGGTGCCGATGATGCCACCGGCGCCGCCGCGATTATCGACCACGAATTGATGCCCCCATGCGTCGGCAAGTTTTTGCCCGATGGTGCGCGCCATCAGATCCGTGCCGCCGCCGGGCACGAAGGTGACAATCACGCGCACGGGTTTGCTGGGGTAGCCGGGCGCGGTATCGGCGGCTTGCGACACAGTGCCCGCCAGCAGCAGAACGCCGGCAGTAGCCGCTCCCGCGCGCAGTTTCGGTTCGCGCGGCTGCCGCGTGCCACAGCGCGGACAGAATTTGTCGCGGGCGCCGATGGGCTGGCTGCAATCGCCGCAGCGTCTCAGATAATTGCTCATGGAGGGCCGATTTTACAACGGCGAGTGTGTTATTTGCGCTCGCGCGTCTCATGCATCACCCGCCGCGTTCTACAATAGTTGTCCCTAATCCAAAAGGAGCCGCACCATGATGAATGCCATCGCCCGTGCCGTAACGTTGATTGCGCTTGGGTTCTTGTATAGCCTGCCCGCCGCCGCCCAGCAGCTAGAGAAGCAGCACTACCACCATAACGATTGGACCAAGGGCCGCTTCTCTGAAGTGGTCACGGTATCGGGGCCGGGCAAGTGGCTGTTTCTTGCCGGCGTCGGCGCCGAAGCGGAAAAGGATGGTTCGATACTTCATGTCGGCGATTTCACCGCGCAGTGCCGTTATGCCTACGAAAAAATCGGCAAGCTGCTGGCGGCGCATGGCGGGAAAATGTCCGATGTGGTGAAGCTGGTGACGTACGTCACCCACATTAAGGATCGCGATGCGATGAACAAATGCCGCGCCGAGGCGTTCAAGGGCGGCCCGCTGCCGGTGCATACGTTTCTGGTGATCAGCGAACTCGCGCGTCCCGGCATGATCGTCGAGATGGACGTGATCGCGGTGGTGCCCGCGGTCAAGTAAGCGGCAGACCGTGAAAAGTGCCGCGAAAAATGTTGTGATTTCCAAATTTAGAATAACGAGTAAAACCCATGATTACCTTTACCTCCATCGGCGTCGTGCGCAACGACGTCAACAAAATGTCCACCGGCAACTGGGCCGATGCCGAATCGCAAATAGAACTGGATCCTGATTGGGTGCCCGGCCTGCAGGGGCTGGCGGACTTTTCGCATGTGGTGGTGGTGTTTCACCTCGACCGCATACCGCCGTTTGACAAGGCCAAACAGTTGCTGCGCCAGCCGCGCGGCATGGAACATCTGGCGCCGGTGGGCGTATTCGCGCAACGCACGAAGTTTCGTCCCAACCCGATCGGCGTGACGCCCGCGCGCCTGGTGTCGATCCAGGGCAACGTGCTCACCGTGGCCGGCCTCGACGCCATGGACGGCACGCCGGTGCTGGACATAAAACCGTTCATTCCCGAATTCGACAGTGTTGCCGATTCAAAGCAGGCGGATTGGGTGCCGGCGATGTTGAAGGGGTATTTTTAGGCGGCGCTTACGATTAGCCGCGAACACAGTAGCGTGCGCCGTGCGCACGATACAACCGATGGGAGCGTTTTGCCCACGCCCGGTATTGCGGTGCAGCCAAGGTTCGACGCTAAGGTTTTTTCGCGCCCGCCTTGGCCGGCTCCATGGCCTGCGCCGGCTGCAATCCCGTCGGCGCAAAGTAGGCGCTGGCGCCGGTGCGCGTGGCGCGCCACGGTGCATCCACCGTGACAGTTTCTTCGTTGACCACGCGCTGCAATTTAACCGTGCCGACGATCTCATCGCCGCCGGCGCTGACCTTGCCGCTATAGGTATGCGTGACAAAGCCCGCGTCGCCGATGGTCATGCCGAGCGTGAACTGGATGTCCGCGCCGCGCAGGTTCATCTTGTCGAGCACGCCGCGCCGGTTGCCCACGCGCACCACGCCTTCGGCTTTTTGAAATTGTTGTTCCAGCACGCCGGCGTAGGATTGTTTGATGCCCGCCACCGGCAACTCCCACGACCAATTGCCTTCCACGCGCGCCGGTACGATCCACAGATGCACGGGCGTGCTGTCGAACTCGTCCACCTTGTCGGATTTCCATGAATCGCCCATGCCCCAGATGGGCGTGAGCACGCGCGTGCCGGGTTTGGCTTCGGCGAGTATTTTGGTGCGCAGCATGCGCTGCATCTCCGGCCACATCCACATGGTTATGACGCTGGCGCCGCTGATGTCGGCGTCGAACACATCGCGCTGATAAAACTGCACGCGGTCCGCCATGCCGAGTTTTTTGGCCTCGGCGTTGGATTGCGCGACCAGTTTTTCGTCGATGTCCACGCCCCAGCCGCGTACTTTGGGGTTGGCCTTGGCGGCGGTGAGCACGATGCGCCCATCGCCGGAGCCTAGATCGATCACCACGTCGTTGTCGCGCAGCTCCGCGAGCTTGATCATGCGGTCAACGTTTTCCTGCGCGCTGCCG